>CAYHJH010000141.1:2451-4865 GCA_964356605.1 uncultured Anaerolineaceae bacterium | reverse complement strand
CGGCACATTTTTCAGCAAGCTCCTAGTAGCGGACCTGCCAGCCCTCGTCGACGTCGACCGCCTCCAGTCGCTCGGTGTACAGGCTCATCCACGGTTGACCGCTGCGGTTGGCGATGTTGGTCAGTTCCTGCAAGCGCCCGACCGCGATTGAGGTCAGGAATTCGTCCTGCTTGAGATCGGGCAGGCCCGGGGCCTCCTGCCAGATGGCCCGACCGGCCAGAAATCCCGAGGCGCCGCTTTCGCAGGCGATCGTCGTCTGCAGCTTGAAGGTTTCATACCCCACTCCGGCGCTCAACAGCACCCAGGGTATGCCGGCGGCATCGGTCAGCTCCCGACAATGGGCGGCCATCGCGGGCTCGTCGGTCACGAAATCAGGGTCGTCCGGGAACTCCGCCTTGAGCACGTCGATCCCCAGTGGGCACAGGCGCCGGGCGGTCCTGATCACCATCTCCGGCTTCCGTTCGGCGAATTCAGCCGTTCCCTTCTTCGGGCCGCCAACAACATGGTACGTCATCGGCTCGACCAGCAGCGGGATGTCGTGCTGGCGGCATTGCTCCACGGCGTGTCGGATGAAATCCTCCTGCTTGGATGCAGTCGCGCTCCCGGGGTTGTAATAGAGCAGGATCTTGACCGCCGAAGCACCCATGCGCTTGATCTTGTCCACGCCCCAGCCGTCGGCTGCGGTGGTGACCCGGTCGCCTTCCGAATCCTCATAACCGGTAGCCTCCAGGCTGACCAGAAATCCCTGACTCCCGGCGATGTGGGCACCCCGGAGGGCGGGTGCGGCTCCGAAGACCGGGTCGATCAGGATCGCGCTCGAGTGTGGCGCGAGCGCCTTCAGAAGTCGGATCTTGTAATCGACCATCTGCTGATAAGAAACGGAGTTGGGCTGCTCGGGATTGAGCGCCTTGGCCAGCGACCCGCGATGGTCGAGGGCGGTGATCGTAAAGCGGCCCTGCGCGTTCGAGATTTCCTGCAGGCCACGCAGCTTGCCGAGGGTCAAAGCTCGATCCATTCAGTCCTCCAGCCAGGGTCCGTGCGAATTCATTCTACCGGATGAGGATTAAGGGCTGAGCGTTCGATGAGGACAGAGTAATCGAGGCATTATCTGCCAAACCACTCATTCAACCGACTGCGCTCGAGTGACTTCAGCGGGCGCTGCCCTGCGGCTAACGTCGCCTCGCCGAGCAAGACCCAGGTCTTACGGAAACCAAAGCTGAACTGATCCCGGCGGTCGACGAGCGTAATGCGATGCTCGGAAGGAAGCAACCGACGTAGTTCAATTCCGGTGGCAACACCTCCGAACCCGCCGCCCAGGATCAGGATCTCCGCCACTTCATCCCTCTCTTATCACCCGGCACTCCGCCCGAATTCATCCGATAAGTCTAACAACATTCCGCTGCCGGCTGCCGCACGTCTGACCTGGACCTATCGATTGGGACAGGGGTCACAAACGAGTAGAATAGCGCGGTTTGGCCCGGATCAATGACTGTTCAAACGCCGCAGCAGGGTAAGAAGCCCGATCGATTCAGGTGGGCTCTAGTCGGCCTCACGGGTGGCTTCGCGCTGACCCTTGTGCTGGTCGCCGTTCTGATCCACGCCATTGTACGCGACCTGACCGCCGCCTGGACCGGCACCGGCCTCAACCCGTTCTCGCCGGTTGCCGGCGCAACGACCGACGGTGTCCCTCTTCCCCCAGGAGTTCCGACGGCGACTCTGCCTCTCCCGGAGGTCACGCCAGCCCCGTGGAATGGTAACTCGCGGGTCACGATCCTGCTGATGGGCCTGGACTACCGCGATTGGCAGGCCGGGGTCGGCGCGCCTCGCTCCGACTCGATGATGCTGATTTCGGTCGACCCGATCACCCAGCAGGTCGGGATGCTCTCGATTCCGCGTGACCTGTGGGTCGAGATCCCTGGATTTCAGCACAACCGCATCAACACCGCCTACAGTTCCGGCGAAGCCAATCGGCTTCCGGGCGGCGGACCCGGGCTGGCGATGCGCACGGTCGAGAGCGTGATCGGGGTCCCGATCCAGTACTACGTTGTGCTCGACTTTGCGACCTTCGAGCGGATGATCGACGAGATCGGCGGGGTGGACGTGCTGGTGACCGAGCGGATCAAGATTTCGCCGATCGGACGGACCAGCCTGTGGCTGGACCCGAAGGGGCATCACCTGGATGGAGCCCAGGCGCTGGCCTACGCCCGCACTCGCAGGGGTGGAGGGGGCGACTTCAGCCGGGCGGAACGGCAGCAGCAGGTGGCGATGGCGATCCTCGACCGTGTGACCGGCTTTAACATGATTCCGATCTTGGTGGCCAAGGCGCCGGTACTCTTTCAACAGCTCTCTTCGGGAGTGCGGACGAACCTGTCCTTGGATGAGATGATTGGGCTCGCCTGGCTGGCCGCCCGCAT
>CAYHJH010000141.1:0-2351 GCA_964356605.1 uncultured Anaerolineaceae bacterium | reverse complement strand
CTGCTGGAAGAGGCCCGGGCAGCCTTGAACCAGCCAACCCTGACGCCCGTTCCGTCCAGCACGCCCACGCTGGACGTCACACCCACCGCGACGCTGGACCTGAGCTCGCTCGATGGCTTGGTTGAAGCCGCTCGCGCCGCGAATAACCGGGGCGATTGGAATACCGCGATCGAGATTCTGGTCACACTGATCGGCGAAGCACCAACGCACCGCCGCGGCGAGGTCAACGAGTTGCTCTATGCGGCGCTCCGGAACCGCGGCCTGGAAAAAATCTGGGCGGGTGATCGCGAGCAAGGCATCTATGATTTGGCGCTGGCCGAGCGCCTGACCGCACTCGACGGCCAGGCCCAGAGCTGGCGCACTACGGCTGGGTTCTACAGCTTCGCCAACAGCTATTTCGGTCTGGACTGGCCGCTGTCGACCGAGTACTTCGCTCAGATTTGCGCGGCCGGCATCTGGGATGGCTGTTTCAAGTATGCCCGCTCGGCCTGGGAATATGCCGATCTGCTATTCAAAGAAGCAGATCCATGCGGCGCAGTCGTCCAGTACGATGCTTCGCTGCTCACCCTGGACCGGCCGGATGGTCCTCCCACCGCCACGGAGGCATTCAACATCTGCCTGACCGCCACTGCCGTAACTCCAACGCCCAGCCCGACGATCGACCTCTCGGTCACTCCGACCGGCACGCCCGGGCCGAGTCCCACACCGACCGACACGCCGACCCTTGGACCCTCGGCAACTCCGACCGAGACGCCGACCGCAACTACCCCTCCGTCGTAGCGGAGTAGAATAGCCTGTTGCCGCGGGCGGGACCCTTCGCCCTTCGGCTTTGCTCAGGGTCAGGGCAGGCCGACCCGCCCGCAGCCTTAGCCGAGAGTCAGACAGCGTGACTGCGTACGATTACGACCTCTTTGTGATCGGATCTGGCCCGGCCGGACAGCGGGCTGCCATCCAGGCCGCCAAGATCGATAAGCGGGTGGCCATCGCCGAGCGCAAGACCGTGGTCGGCGGCGCGTGCATCAACACGGGCACCATCCCCAGCAAGACCTTGCGAGAGGCAGTGCTCCATCTTTCCGGGTACCGCCAGCGCGGGATCTACGGCGCCTCGTACACGGTGAAGCAAGACATCGCGATCGCCGATCTGTTGTTCCGGACCGACCACGTGATCCGGCACGAGTTGGACGTCATCCAACATCAGCTCATGCGCAATGGAGTAGAGCTGATCAACGCCGAGGCATCGTTCGTGGATGCCCATACGCTTCGGCTGCGCTCGGTGGCGGATAGCGCCGAGCGGCAGGTGACCGCGGACAAGATCGTCATCGCGACCGGAACCAGCGCCACCCGCGACCCGAACATTGCGTTCGACGGCCGCTGGATCCTGGCCAGCGATGACATCCTCAATCTGGACGAGATCCCGCGCACGATGGCGGTGGTGGGGGCCGGCGTGATCGGATGTGAGTACGCCTCGATCTTCGCCGCGGTTGGCGTACGGGTGACGCTGATCGACAAGCGGGATCGGCTGCTCGAGTTCATCGACTCGGAGATCGTGGAGACTCTGATCTATCACCTGCGTGAGAATCGGGTGACCCTTCGGCTGGGCGAAGAAGTCAGCGCTATCGAGAGAATGCCGACCGAGCTGGGCGAGCGGGTGCGAATTCACCTGACCAGTGGGAAAAAGCTGACCGCGGAGAAGGCGCTCTACAGCATCGGCCGCACCGGCGCCAGCGAGTCGCTCAACCTGAAGTCGATGGGGATCCAGCCGGACGGTCGTGGTCGCCTGAAAGTGAACCAGAGCTTTCAGACCGAGGTTTCCCATGTCTACGCGGTCGGCGACGTCATCGGCTTCCCGAGCCTGGCGTCGACCTCCATGGAGCAAGGCCGGCTGGCCGCCTGCCACGCCTTTGGACTGCAGGCGAAGAGCGTTCCAGAGCTCTTTCCTTATGGGATCTACACCATCCCGGAGATCTCGATGGTCGGAAAAACCGAGCAAGAGCTCACCGAGGAGGGTGTCCCATACGAGATCGGCAAGGCCCAGTATCGGGAAATCGCCCGCGGCCAGATCATCGGGGATAGCAGCGGGCTGCTCAAGCTGATCTTTCATGTGGCGACCCGCGAGCTTCTGGGCGTGCACATCATCGGCGAGGGCGCCAGCGAACTGATCCACATCGGGCAGGCGGTGCTCGCCTTCCACGGGACGGTGGATTACTTTGTCGATACGGTATTCAACTACCCGACTCTGGCCGAATGCTACAAGACCGCAGCCTTCGATGGCATTAACCGCATGGGCTCCCCGCAAGACACCATCTCGATCCGATCGATGGGAAGACGGGAAGTGGGGCGTTCCCCTGACC
>CAYHJH010000140.1:0-4874 GCA_964356605.1 uncultured Anaerolineaceae bacterium | reverse complement strand
CCGAAGGCGTCGCCGCGTTTCTGGAGAAGCGGCAGCCCACCTTCAAGGGGAAATAGCCCGAGGTCCCGACAACCCTGGGGTGGAAGACAGGCAGGACGGCAGTGAAGCAAACCGGCGACCGCTCAGGGGTCGCCTTTCATTTTGGATGGTGCAGCGGGGATTCCCTCGAAGACGCAAAGGCACTACGAGGGAGTCCGAGGGTAAAACGTAACCTGGCGAAATCTCCCGATCACGACCGGCCCCCTCTGGAGATTAAATTGGTGGTCATTGATGCGCGCCGATGCGGTATCGAAGCCGTGGATCTGCAATTCCACGGAGGAGTAAGGAAATGGAAACGCCCCCTCGGATTCCCAGTTGAGCTCCAGGTTGCCAGCGGATTGCCTCAGCGAGAACCGATCCAGCCGCCAGTCTCCGTAGCCGTCGCCAGCATCACTATATAGCTGGCCGCCGCCGTCGCCGGAGACGGGCGCATACAGGTGCAAGGTTAGGCGATCTCCTTCCTCAAGCGGCAGCACACTGCCAGCGCGAACGAGAATCGGGATCTGATCCAGCGTGGCATTCAGTGAGACCCGAGCCGGTCCGTCCAAGGCAGTCGATTTCGAGAACTCGTACCAACGTCCGGCAGGCAGCCGGACCTGCCGCGATATGGCCCCCTCATGAACGACGGGAGCCACCAGCAAGCTATCTCCCAGCAAGAAGGCGTCGTTGATATCCCAGAGCTCCTGATCGGCGCTATCCAGCCAGAACAGCGGCCGGACCAAGGGCTGGCCAGTGCGGCTCGCTTCCCAGGCCAAGGTGTACAGGTAGGGCAGCAGTCGATAACGTAGAGTGAGGGCCTCCCTGACGAGATTGAGCGTCGGGCTCCCGAATGACCATGGTTCCCGTCGGGGCGTGTGTTTCCCGGAGTGGGTCCGAAAGAACGGCAGCAGCGCGGCGAGCTGAAACCATCTCAAGTACAGCTCGGCTGAAGGGGATCCGAAAAAGCCACCGATATCAGGTCCTGAGAAGGGGATCCCAGACAGGCTGAGGCCCAACACGGTGCCGATCGTCTGCCGCAGGGCCTCCCAACTGCTCTCGGTATCGCCCGTCCAGGTCCAGGCATAACGTTGGAGGCCGGCCCAGCCGGAGCGGGACAGCAGCCATGGCCGGCGGCCAGGGGCGAAGCGGCGCAGCGCCTCGAAGCCGGCCCGGTTCATCAGCAATCCGTAGAGGTTGTGGATCTCGGCGTGCTCGCCGCCGCGGCCTTCGACCGAGTGGGGAGTCGGTTTGGGCAGGGTCCGATCTCCCCAGGCGGCGAAGGCCACCGGCTCATTCATGTCATGCCAGAAGCCGGCAAGGCCGGCCTCTAGCAGCCCCGCATACTGTTCGCCCCACCAGGCTCGGGCGCTGGGATCGGAGAAATCCGGATAGCCGACCCAGCCCGGCCAGACGGGGGCGTGGAGCAACTCCCCACCGGGCGACCGTACGAAGGCTCCACTGGCCTTGCCGGAGTTGTAGACCGGAAAGCCGGAATCCTTCTTGATGCCCGGATCCAGGATTGGCACGAGTCGTACTCCGCTTTCCAGCACGTCGTGTGCCAGCCGGGCCAGCTCCGGGAAACGCTGTGTGTTGATCGAGAACACCCGGTAGCCGTCCATATAGTCGATGTCCAGGTGAATTGCGCTGAGCGGGAGGTCCCGTTCCAGGAAGCCCTTCACAATCTGCCGTACTTCCGCCTCCGTTTCGTAGCTGAAGCGAGATTGATGGTACCCGAGCGACCACTTGGGGGGCATCGGCGGCAGCCCGGACAAATCGGCGTAAAGCTCGAAGATCCGCTCGAGCGAACCGGTGAGAAGGTAATAGCGCAGCGCGCCGCCTTCGAAACGGACGGCCGCCTGTTCGTTGAACTCGAGCGTCCCATCGTAGCTGTTCTCGTAGAACAACATGTAGCAGCCGCGGTTGTGCACGCACAGGTAGCTGGGAATCGTGAGGTAAAGCGGATCGTGACCGGGGGCATATCCGCCCGGGTCTTGATTCCACAGCCGAACCTGCTTGGTGCGCAGGTTGAAGCCAAGTGCCCGTTCCCCGGTCCCGAAGACGTGGGCCTCGGGAGGGAGCGGTGCCCGATGCAACCAGGCCGCGCCTCTCCTTGTGGGGGGAAGCTCTTGGCGCAGAAGTTCCCCCTGATAATCCAGAAAGGTCACGCCGCCATCGGGACCGAGATGCAGCGAGAGCTGCTCGGTGGATAACTGCCAATCCGTCCCACCTTCACCAAAACTGCACGCTATGGCAGGCCGATCCTTGTCGGCTACTGCGTAGGGCGGGGGAAGCGCTCCTGGCAGCCAGGTGAGACGGACCATCTCCGGCGCCAGGAAGCGGACTTCGAGCTCGGCCTGCTCAAAATGGAATTCGGCGCCGCTCGGGGCTGCGCGGGCGGACTGAAGCGGTCCGGGCGTCTGTGAAAGAGCCCGACGCCGCCCAATGCGGCAGCGCCCTTCGATGCGATCGCGTCGGACGGCGTACTGGATGGTCGCGAGGTACTTTGAGAGGCCGATAAAGCGGACCCAGGCCAATTCGCGCAGGATGCTCATCTTAGGTCTTCGAGGTCGGTCGGACTTGGCCGGCCGGGGGTCAGGGGGCGATCATGAGAACCTGCGGGAATTGGTCCGGTCCCAGAGCCGCCAAATCAACTTCGACAGGGTTCAGGTGGCCCAGCAACTCCTCCTGGGTCGGCCCGTCGCCCAACGGCCAGAGGATGTCCATGATGCGGGTGTCGGCCGGGGAGCCCGAACCTCCGCCGATCCGCCACTGCTCCGCCACCGGCTGCACATTGCGCACCCGCCATACACCCGCGGCCGGGAACCCTTCCTGGCTCAGGATCACGACCGCAATCCGCCACTCCAAGGGATCTCCATCGAGCAGGCTGCGTGGCACGCGGATCGTCACCCGGCGCTGCCCCGGGTTAGTCAGGATGGTGTAGCCGGAGTCAATCTGCAGCGGACCGTACTCGCCGGGCGCGTAGATCCCTGGGGTCCACCCCTCGGCCCATACCGCGTAGTCCCAGCCGTAGTCGGTTCCCAGGCTGGCGTTGCGGCCGGGGAGCAGAATTCGGTCGCCGGTCTGAGGTCCATCGATATCGAGATACAGGTCAATCGTCTGGACGCTCAATCCATTGGGTGAACCCCACTCATTGATCACTGGTCCCCGGAACTGCAGCCGAAAGATGTAGTCGGCTTCATCGTAGCCGATGGTCAGCCCAGTGAGATCGAAAACTCCGGGTTTGAAGACCTGGTCCCTGGGATAGACATACCCGCCCGGTCCGTGATCGTCATTGGCCGGATCGGCCAGCTCGAGAAAGACATTCGGGATCGGCAAGTCAGGAACCGCGGCCAGGACCGGGCCAGCGCTGGGGAGGATCGCCGCGTCCTGCTCACCTTCGCTGACCACCAGCCGGAAGTTGATGCGATCTCCACTGCGGGCGGCCGGCGCGAATCGAGCAAACGGTGCAACGATCTCCAAGATTCCATCCCGGGAGGCGGTGCCCTCAAGCCGGGGAGTTTCTCTGTCTATCGGCTGCCAACCGCCCGCCCCATCCGCTTCGTACAAGCTGGCTACCGGCTGACCCGCGACGAACTCCACCTCGAGGAGCTGCTTGACGCCAAACCCGACCAGGGTTTCGCCCGCGCCGAAGCGCGAGTAGGCATTGCTGGGTCCCGGTTCCGGGGTCCTAAGGTAAAAGCCAAGCACTGTGTCGTCGGCGAATCCCGCTGCCGCGTCGACCCGCAGATACAGATTCTCCTGATCGAAACCATAGTAGAGCGCGGTCAAGCCGTTCTGGGCTAACCCATAATAGCCAGCCACCTCCCATTCCCCGGGCGAGGCCACGCCGTCCGCCATCACAGAAAGCAAATCGGCCGGCTCTCGGTCGGCCAGCTGGGGCCTTTGCGGAATGACCGGGACGTGGACAAAGTCGGGGGCTTCCATTCCCAACTGCTCGTAGATCTGCTCCAGATAGCCGCGGAACTGGCGGTCGAAATTATCATCGGCGCCGGATGATTGATCGTCGCCGTACCACCAGAACCAGTCCGAGCCCTCTGCGATATAGATCAACTGCAGGGCCTGCTCGAGGGTCGCTGGGTCGAGGCTGGCCGCGGCTTCCTTCACGGCTTCCCTGGCTTGCCTTAGATACTCCCAGGCCTGGTTCTCCTCCTCCTCACCGATCCAGGTGCTGAAGGTCCCATCGACCCATGAACCGGCCCACAAGCTGTCGATCGGTCGCAGTTCCTCTCCGCGGGCGGCTAGCGCAGCCAGGTATTCGGAGGGCGTGACGGTGACGATAGTCTCGGATTCGGAGAGCAAGCGGTACAGCTCGTGCAGGAACGCCTTGCCGTCGTTCTCGTAGTGCTCCCAGGCATTCTCGCCATCCAGCAGCACGGTGACCAGGTGGGGACCGGAGGCGCCCTCCTGCTCGAGGCGGGGTTGGATGGCCTCGAGCCGGGCGATGAAGTCAGCGGCCGCCAGCTCGCCCGGCATGCCGGAGTACTCGAATCCGACCTTGTCCGATAGCAGGTGATCCCGAAAGATGATGGCCACCGGCTCGCCGCGGGCGCCCTGCACCTCGTACGGTCGATATAGCGCATCCGCCTGCTCGACAACGTCGTCGCGGTCGCGGGTGAAGTCCACAACCTCGGCGAGACTGCCGGCGAGTACCTCTTCATCGCTGGCCATCCAGCCAATGCCGGCCCCGGAGACCATAGTCACGATCCCCTCGGCGACCGAACCCTCCGCCGGCCACATGCCGCGCGGCGCCAACCCGAAATGCTCCTGATACAGCCGCACTCCCAATTCGACCTGAGCTACCGCGTCCTGCCCGTAGACAAAGCGGGAAGGCAATT
>CAYHJH010000139.1:0-4894 GCA_964356605.1 uncultured Anaerolineaceae bacterium | reverse complement strand
ATGTTCTGTAAGCAACGCAATCACCCATTCTACCATCCTCACTCGGTTGGCGCCTTTGAGGGGCGGTGTTGTGTGACCTCGCGAATGCCGGTAAAATGTTCGCGACGGCTTAGGGAGAGCCTGGCATGAAACTGTCCGAAATCCTGGGTCAAGTCGAGCTATTTGACGGCCTCGGCCGTGATGAGCTTGAGCAGATCGCGGCTATCTGCCAGGAGAAGTCGTTTCGGTCAGGAGACGTGGTCACCCAGCAAGGCGACGCTGGGGACGAGCTCTTCGTCATTTGGGACGGGCTGGTGGAGGTGGTGCATGAAGTGAGCCCCCATGATCCGGCGCCTCGAACGGTCGTAAATTTGGGCCACGGGCAGGTGTTTGGCGAAATGGCCCTGGTTGACTACGGACCGCGATCCGCAAGCATTCGGGTGGTTTCGGACGCGGCAACGGTCCAGGCGATTCATCGAGACGCATTCATGCGCTTGTGTGAAGATCACAACCACCTGGGGTTTGTCGTCATGCGGAACATCGCGGCCGACCTGTCATTCAAGCTCCGGCATCAGCATCTCGTTGGCCGTTAGGCCATGACCGCTATCTACAAAGTCAGTTACGTCGTCCGCGGAGGCAGCCACCCCGGCGCGATTCTCAACGAAGAGAAGCGGCCAGAGCTTGGACAGCGGGTCAAATTAGGGGCTCAGGAGTTTGAGGTCGTTGAGGTGGTAGACCTGATGCCTGCTCGCGGTGACTTCAGCTTTCTGCACGTCACCCTGCAACCACCCAAGAAGTAGACCCCGCTTGGCCGGCGCTCCTGCAGGCGCGGGCTAGATCACTGAAAAAACCAAAAGCGCTCGACGACGTCCTGCTAGGCCCTTCAGGCACCGCTTCGGTTGGGGTTCAAAATTTGGGGAGACAGATCAGGGCGCGCCGATCAAGAGCGCGGCCGCCACCCGCGGGGTGACAAAAACCTCCACCGCCGCGGCCGCCAGAATCAGCGGCAGCACCAGACCCAAGCTAAGGCGGGCCCACTTCCCCAAGGCCTCCAGCCAGCTGGCCCCAATCGAGGAGCCCTTCTGGAGACTGAGTCCTGCCAGCCCTAATTGCAGGATCGCCGCGCCGGCCAGCACCGCCGCCGGAATCTCCAGGATGCCGTGGGGAAGTACCAGGCCCGCCAACAGGCGCGAGGCGTTGGCCCCGGATAGTGCGAAGTTGCCGGCAAAGTAGCCGACGATCCCCACCGGCGCCATCAGCAACACCACTGCGGCCACTCCAAAGCTGAACGCGCCAAGCAGGCTGGCGATGGCCAGGGCGCGCAGGTTATTGGCGACGACCCACAGCCAGCCCTGCGCGGAAAGGAAGCCGAAACTGGCGAACTCACTTCCAAGGGCAGCTCGCAGCCGATCCGGATCGAACAGTTCACCCGGAAGCGTGTACTCGCCGGCGGTCCGGTACCCGACTACGTAGGCCGTCAACAACGCCAGCAGCATAATCAGGATGGATCCCCGGGCTTCGTACAGTGTCTGGGTCAACAGTTGCCGGAACCAGGCTCCGATTGTCTCGGCCCGACCCCGGAACCCTCCCCAGAAGCTATTCAGCGCCCACTTCAGGTCGAAGTTGTCAGCCTCGCGCCCCAGCAGCTGTTCGCGATTGAAGAGGTGCAGCCCCATCCTGCCAAGGACGAGCGCCACCAGAGCTAGCGCCGCCACGATCCACCACAGGACGTGGTAGCGCCCCCAAAACATGATCAGGCTCTCTACAATGATCAATTGAGCGACCGGAATGATGATGAACGAAGCCAGCAGATTCGCGGCGCGGACCGAGGTAGTTTGGCTGGAAATCACCACGGCTCCCGTAACCATGACGACCGACTGAGCCGTCGTCAGTAAGAGTACTTGGAGCAGCAATTGGGTGGATGGCTGCCAATCCAACCGCAGGTAGAGACCCACCAAGTAAACCAAGATCCCCAGGTACGCGGCGCCGAGCGGAGCCAACATCGAGGCAATGATCTTGCCGAAGTACAGTTGCCCATCGGTGAGGGGTGTGGCCAACAATGGTTCGAGCGACAGGCGCTCGCGTTCGCCGGCGAAGCTCTCCAATGCGATGACCAAAGAGATAGAAATCGGAAAAAAGCCCACGATCATCAGCAAGAACGGAATCAGTCGTTCGGCGATGATATCCGCACCGTACCGTTCGACGAATTCCACGGCCGTGCGGGCGGTGAAATTCATGAGCATGGGGAAGAACAGGGTAAGGCTGATGATCGGAGCCAGGATCCGCCAGTCCCGCAATTGGTCGCGGATCTCGCGGCGAGCCACGGTCAGAGCCCCCGGAAGCAGGGGAAAGGCGCGAGCGCTCATTTCGAGGCCTCGGCCGACATCACGGAATGGTAGACCTCCTCCAGGCTGCGGCTGACTTCCGCCAGAGTCACGATCCCGATTCCTGCGCCAGCCATCGACCGCACAACCTGCGGATTCATCACTTCTGGATTTTCGGATCGGAAACGAACCCAGTCTGGGCCGGTCTCGGTCAATGTAGCACCTTCAGGCAGCAGCCGAACTGCTCCGTCCAACTCTCCGGAGAACCTCAACTCCATGATCGGGCTTCCCAGGAACTCACGTTTGAGCTGACCCGGAGTGCCTTGCGCCACGATTCGTCCCCGTCGAATGATCGCAATTCGGTCAGCCAGCGCCTCTGCCTCGGGAAGGTTGTGGGTGCAGACGACGATAGCCCGGTTTGCCGTCTGCAGGCCGGCAATGCTCCCCCTGACCAGTCTGGCGCTCTCCGGATCCATGGACGAGGTCGGTTCGTCCAACAGCAATACGGCTGGATCGTGCAGGAGCGCGCGCGCCATCGCCAGCTTCTGGCGCATCCCCTTCGAGTAATTCCCGATCCTAAGCTTGGCCGCCTCGCTCAGACCGAAGTGTTCCAACAGCTCGGCCGAGCGTTTTTCCACTTCCGGTCGCGGTAGCCGGTAGATCTCACCAAAATAGGCTAGATATTCCGAGGACTTCATGCGGGTGTACAGTCCGTGGTGTTCGGTCAGCATTCCGATCTGACGCCGGACCTCGCTCGCCTGGGAGACCGTGTCATATCCGGCGATCCGGACCCAGCCACGGGTCGGGCTGAGGATCGAGGCCAGCATCCGTATCGTGGTCGTCTTGCCGGCGCCATTCGGCCCCAACAAGGCCAGCAGCTCGCCAGGCTGCACCCGGAGCGAGATACCGTCCACAGCTTTCAGGTCGCCGAAGTGCTTGGCCAGGTCCTCGGTCTCAATTAGCGCGGTCATTGGAGAAGTGCCGCGGATTATAGCAGTCGGACTGACCAGGCTCAATCGGTCCGATTTCCCACGACGGTATAAGCTGGCTTTACGCGCGCTTGGGGCGGCGTTTGCGTGGATGGACTGGGACCTGCCGGTTGCGCACGTAGAGGGCGACCGCCGCGGCAATCGACACGGCCAACATCAGCGCCTGATTGAAGTTGATCCCGAAGGCCGGAACAAAGTCAAGCCGTAGGAACTCGAGCAAGAACCGGCCAAGTGGATAGGTAACCAAGTAAGCGAGAAAAATGTCGCCGGAATGCAGGCGATCCCGATAATTCCGCCAAAGCCATAGGAGGAAGAAGAAATTCAGCAGGTTCCAGATCGACTCGTAGAGAAAGAGCGGCTGAAAGCGCTCGAAGGGCTCGTAGCCGGGCAATCGGTTAGCCGGGTCGATGGGGATCCCCCAGGGCAAGTCAGTTGGCGGGCCGTAGAGCTCCTGATTGACGTAGTTCCCCCAGCGGCCAATCGCCTGCGCCAGGGCAACCCCAGGCGCGCCGGCGTCCATCAGCTGACCGAGAGGCAGTTTGCGCCGGCGGGCAAACAAGTACAAACCGAAAACTCCGCCGATGAGGGCTCCCGGCATGCCCAGTCCGCCTTTGGTGGTGTTGATCAGGTCGAGCGGATGAGTCAGATACCAGCCAGTGGTGATCCCCTGCTCTTGCATGCTGATAGAGGGAGTGAACACGTGATAGAGCCGCGCGCCGACGACTCCGAAGATAAGCGCCCAGATCAGACCGTCCCAGGCAATGTCGGAATTCAGGCGATCGATCTTCAGCAGCCGAGCGGCCACGTATGCGGCGACCATCGCGCCGAGCATGAGAAGCATGCCGTAGTAACGCAGGAAGAAGGCCAGCCCGAAGGCCGTAATTTCGATGCCGACCGGCTGGAAATCAACGCTCACGGAAGGCTTTCTCCCGCTTCTCCCAGGCCTGCCGGCGCACAAACAGAAAGCGCTGCACGGCAGTGAAGTTGGCCAACACGGCCACGAGGGCTACCCCCCACTTGGGAAGGCCGAACATCAGGCTGGGCACCAGAATCAAGTACCGCTCTAGGCGAGTGAGCATGCCGCTCTTGACCTTATATCCCAGCGCCTCGCCGCGGGCGCGGGTGTAGGAGACCAGCACCGATCCGGCCGCGGCCACGAAGGTCATCACGACCATCGGTTTGTCATAGCGATTGAGGAAGTAGATCAGCAGCCCACCGAACACCAGCATTTCGGAGTATCGATCAATCACCGAATCGAAGAACCCGCCAAAACTCGATGTCTCGCCCCGCAAGCGCGCCAGGGTCCCATCCAGCGCGTCGACAGGCGCCAGGATCAGCAAGAGCAGACCGCCGATGAGGAACTCGCCGCGGGCGACGAAGACCGCCGCTACGAAGTGGCCAGCCAGGCCCGTGAGCGAGAGGGCGATCGGTGTGACACCTAAGTCTTTCAAGACGGCGCCGATTCCGTCGAATACAGCGCGGAAACGCACGCGGATGAAATCGCTCAGGTTTCTCGGCCTGGTTTGATCCACGATTACGAATCTCTCAGTTTGGGAATGCTAACCCCGGGGTATGTGGGCGTCAAGACTCGGGGGTGGAAGC
>CAYHJH010000138.1:591-4920 GCA_964356605.1 uncultured Anaerolineaceae bacterium | reverse complement strand
AGCTCTGTCTCTATTCTTTGCCTGCCTGATCGCGACGCTGCTGGCCGCCTGCCAGGAGGCAGAGCCCACGCTGCTCCCCCCGGAGCCCGATGACACTCCCACCCGTGATGATGTGCAGATCGATGCGGCCCAGCTTGTGCAGCTGGAGAGCTGGCCGGTTCAAGTGCGGCTGCAAGTCCAGGGCAGCCTCCCTTCACCGTGCCACAAGCTTGAGTGGACGGTCGACCAACCAGATTCGCGCGGCGTGATAGAGGTGGAGGCCATCGCCGTGTCGGATGGCGGGGCCCCTTGCGCGGCGGTGACTCAGTCGTTTGAAGACAGCATTCCAATCGGCAGTTTCTCAGAGGGGTCGTATTCCGTGTCCCTGAACGGACGGTACGTGGGGGGCTTTGGCTCCACGGGGGAATCGCCTGCGGATCAACCCGGACCGGAACGGGGGCCGGTCTTCATCGAGGAAGCGGAGCTGATTGTTAAGGAGAGTTTCCCGGTCCAGGTCGAGCTCAACCTGCGCGGCTCCCTCCCCACTCCCTGCGCCTCGCTGCGCTGGTCCGCGGCGGAGCCGGACGCGCAGGGACGGATCAACGTTGAAGCTTACTCGGTGCAGGATCCGAACTTTGCCTGCATCCAGGTCTTGGAGGCATTCGAAGAGAGCCTCCCGCTCGGTTCCTACTCAGAGGGATCGTACAGTGTCTGGCTGAATGGCGAGCTGGTGGGAGAGTTCCAACCCTGAGCCTGCCAGCCGCGCGGCCGTGTCCACACCTGGCGGGCGGATCTTTAGCGCCGCGCTAATGGGTCAGAATCTGGGATAAGAAAAGCTTCGTCCGCTCCTCTTTCGGCTGCTCGAAGATCTCATCGGGTGTGCCGCTCTCCACAACCAAGCCTTCATCGAAGAAAAACATCCGGTTAGCGACCGCCCTGGCGAACCCCATTTCGTGGGTGATCACGAGCATGGTCATGCCGGACTTGGCAAGCTCGGTCATTGCGTCCAGAACTTCCTTTATCATCTCGGGATCGAGTGCGGAAGTCGGCTCATCGAAGAGCATGATCTTGGGCTGCATCGCCAAGGCCCGAGCGATCGCCACCCGCTGTTGCTGACCGCCCGAGAGCTGAGAGGGGAACTTGTTTGCCTGCTCGGGAATGCCAATTCTCTCCAGCAGCTGGCGGGCGATTTCGTCGGCCTCTTGCTTAGGCCGCTTGCGGACCCACAGCGGAGCCAGCGAGATGTTCTGGAGCACGGTCAGGTGTGGAAACAGATTGAAAGACTGGAAAACCATCCCGATCTCGCTGCGGATCGCGGCGATATTGCGGACGTCGTGGGTGAGCTCGATGCCATCGACGATGATTGTTCCGCGCTGATGTTCTTCGAGCCGATTGAGGGTGCGAATGAAGGTGGACTTCCCTGAGCCGGAAGGTCCAAAGATGACGATCACCTCCCCCTTCTCCACTTCCATGTCGATGCCACGCAGCGCGTGGAAGTGATCGAACCACTTGTGGACATTTGTGCATCGGATGATTGGCTCTGCCATCTGTTGTTCCTAAATTCTCTCTTCGACTCCCAACCGCTTTTCCAGCCTGCGGCTTGCGCTCGACATGCTGAAGCTAAGCACAAAATAGAACAGCGCGGCGAATAAGTATACTTCCCGCACCAGGCCGAGGAACTCGCGCTGCTTGATCACGCTTTGAGAGACCGCGAACAGATCTAGCAGGCCGACGATGCTCACCAATGTCGTGTCTTTGAAGATGCTGACGAACTGGCCCATGAGGGGAGGGATCACCGCGCGCAGTGCCTGCGGGAGCACCACCAGGCCGGTGACGAGAACCTCGCTCAATCCCAGGGCCCGGGCGGCCTCGAATTGCTCGCGGCGCACTGACTGAAGTCCGCCGCGCACGATCTCCGCCAGGTAAGCGGCCGTGAATAAACTCATACCAGCCAAGGCCCGGGTCACGCGGTCGAGGGTCAATTCAAGCGGAAAGAATAAGGGCAGCATGACCTGAGCCATGAAAAGGATGGTGATGAGCGGTACGCCTCGAACCAGCTCAATGAACAACACGCAGAACGTCTTCACCACCGGCAAGCTACTCCTGCGGCCCAGAGCCAGCAACACGCCGATGGGAAAGGAAGCCAGGATAGCCACGACGGCAAGGACCATCGTGAGCAAGATGCCGCTCCAGATGGCCGGCTCCACGATGGGGAGGATGTCGGCGGGCGCAACCTGATCGACTCCCACATCGAAGTTCGTCAGGGTGATGACGAGGGCCGGCACCGCCAGCAGCCAGGCGATCGTTAGCAGGCGGCCGAGGGAGGCCACATTGGCCAGGCTGCGGCCCAGTGCCCGACCGGCAAGCCAAGACACTCCCATGTCCAGCAGCATCGGGACGAGCAGGGGCAGCTTCAGCCCTGGAAGCACCTCTTGGCCCTGCAGCCCCAGCGGAGTCAGCAGTCCCAGGAAGACGATCAACGCCAGTCCGCTGAGGATGCGGCGGCTCCGGTCTCGATAGATGGCCCAAGTGAGGCTGACCAGGATTCCAACGATCCACAGCGCAACCAGCGCGCGCCACTCCTCTCCTAGCAAGGGCAACAACTCGGGGCGGAACAGGTAGTAACCCAGATTGTTGGCAATCGTCGCTGGCGTCGGCAAAGTAAGACCGCGCAGCAGGATGGAAAAGGCCAGGGGTGACAGCAGCCACCCGGCCAGGACCCAGCGGCGCGCCTGCTTCCGCTCGGGCAGCTTCCAGGCGAGCCAGGTCAATAGACTCAGGATCGAGATCACCCCCAGGACAATCCCCAGGCGCCAGACCTGATCGGCAGGGTAGCGGCCCCAGGCCAGGACCTTGATATTGCTGCTCACCACCCGCCAGTTCGCCTCGAGGAACGCCCAGCGGAGTAAGGCCCGACCTGCCGCGTAGATCCCGGCCACCAGCATGACGGTTAGGCCTGCATTGAGCCAGCTGTTGAACAGATTCTGACGCAGCCAGCCGATCGGTCCGTCAGTGGCCGGGGGTGGCATCTCCATGGAGGCGACGACAGCCAAGCGCGAGTTCTCCACCGACTATCTCTCAGGGATGCGTAGGCGGGCGTTGATGAGATTCATCAGCGCCGAGATGGCCAGGCTCAGGATCAGGTACGTCGCCATCATCAGCGCGATCACCTGCACGGCCTGCCCCGACTGGTTGAAGATCGTCTGCGATATGGCGTAAAGGTCAGGATATCCGACGCCGATTGCCAGGCTGGAGTTCTTGGCCAGGTTCAGGTACTGGTTCGTGATGGGTGGGATGATGACGCGCAGTGCCTGGGGGAGGATTACTAGGCGCAGAGTCTGCAGCTTGGTCAACCCAGTGGCCAGGGAGGCCTCCAGTTGGCCGTGGGGCACAGCCAGGATCCCTGACCGCACGATGTCGGCGATAAAGGCAGCGGTGTAAATCACGAGGCCCAGTAAGATGGCGGCGAACTCCGGGCTCAGCCGCGCTCCACCCACTATGCGCAGGCCCTCCAACTGCGGATTCTCGGCGATGAGAGGCGGGCCCGGGAGCAGCACCCAGGCCAACCAGGGGAGCCCAATCAGGGGCAGCGCGGCCCAGAGGGTCGGCCTGGTCTCGGTCCCAGTGCGTCTCCGGCGACTCACTCGGTTGCGGTAGATCACCATGGCCAGAGCGACCCCGGCGATGACCACGAACAGCCAGGCGCTGAAAGATGGCTGAGGGATCGCTCGGGGGGTAAACAGGCCGCGGTTGCTGAGCACGACGGGTCCCAGTGTGAGGCGATCCTCTAACGATGGAAGCTTGAGAATAACGGCAAAGTAGAGAAAGAATAACTGCACCAGCAGGGGGGTGTTGCGCATGATCTCGACATAGGACTGAGAGATCGTCCGCAGCAGCCAGTTAGAGGATAGGAGGGAGATGCCGGCAAGGATGCCTAGGCCGGTGGCCAGGATGAGCCCCAAGATCACGACCTGGAGCGTGTTTACCAGTCCGACAACATAGGCATGCTGAAAGCTGTCCGTGCGCTCCATGCTTAGGGCTTCGTCGGCGACCCGGAAACCGGCAATCCGACTCAGGAATCCAAAACCCAAGTCGAGCCCACGGGCGTCCAGATTTTCGAAGAGGTTGCCCAAGAGCCAACGGCCAGCCAGGATGACGAGCACTACGAAGGCCGCCTGGGCCAGCGCCTGCAGGAAGCGGAGATCGCGCCAGAAGTGGCCGATCGCCCTGCGGGATGGAAGGGAGCGTTCCAGCATCCAGTGAGCTCCAGGTGGGATGCAGCGTGGAATCCTCCCCCAAGGGGCGGCCCCCCCCCGCCCGGGAGGTAAAAAACGCCCCCCAAAAAAACAC
>CAYHJH010000138.1:0-581 GCA_964356605.1 uncultured Anaerolineaceae bacterium | reverse complement strand
CGGCCCGGCCTTAGGCCGGGCCGCACGCTCGAGCTTGATTTACACGGCCGGGAAAGCCTAACGCCAAGGCGGCGCGTAGAGCAGGCCGCCCTGAGTCCAGAGTGCGTTCAGGCTGCCCTCGCGAGGAATGTCGGTGCCGGCGGGGCCGAGGTGGCGGTCATAGATCTCGCCGTAGTTGCCCACAGCCCGGATGACATTCACTACAAAGTCCGGGGATAGGCCCAGAAGGTTGCCGAACTCCCCCTCGATCCCAAGCAGCCGGCGGATTTCCGGGTCCTGCGGGTCGGAAGCCACGATGTCATCCACATTCGAGGACGTGATGCCCTTCTCCTCGGCGATGATGATCGCGTTAACCACCCAGCGGACAACGTCCCCCCACTGCTGGTCACCCTGCGCCCAGACTGGGCCGAGTGGCTCTTTCGACATCGTCACCGGAAGGATGACGTGATCAGCGGGAGTCGACAGCGCGGTGCGGAGACCGGCCAACTGAGACTTGTCCGAGGTCAACCCATCACAGCGGGCCTCATCGTAGGCGACGCGGGTCTCGTCCCCGGTGGCGAACACCAACGGCTCGTAGGTTA
>CAYHJH010000137.1:0-4950 GCA_964356605.1 uncultured Anaerolineaceae bacterium | reverse complement strand
TCCTAGCGCCCGCAGGTCGTACTCGAGCTCGCTTGGGTCGGTTCCTTCCGGCAACGGGAGATCGATCACGAAGTCGGTTTGCTCTCCAGGAGCCAGCTGCGAAGGGGCGCTGAACCACCCGGCAGTGAGCAACTCGCCTTCTGGCGATCGAATCTCGGCGAACACGGCGGCAGAACTTACCGCCACCTCTCCATCATTCCGAAGAATGCCGCGAATAAAGATGGAGGAGCCTACCGAGTGAAAAGCCGTGACTTCCGCGTACATCCCAACCGCCTGCTCCACGGCTCCTGTGCTTTGCAGCCGGGATTCGACCCTGAGTGACTCGAGGTCCAAACCTTCGAGGCGCAAGCTGAGACCGGGGAAATCCTTGGCTGCAAAGGCCAACCGCTGCCCAGGTTCCAGCGGGAGGGGAGAGCGAATCTCGGTAAGGCTGAGGATGCGATCGCCGCTCCGTAGGACCAGCAACACACTGGCTTGCTGGGCCGAGTCGGACTCGTTCCGCAAGCTTCCAACCACGTAGGGTCTGCCCTGCGAATTCGCCCGAATGCGCGGCCCCTCGTCCCAGGCGACCGCGGATGGTCCGGGTTTCTCCACCTGGACGGCATCGTGGTAAGGCAGCCAGCGGGCATCTCCTGGGCTGCCGGAAGCCAGGGCCAGGAATGGAACGGCCTCGCCCGGGGCAAGCATCAGCGGCCCGGAACGAGTCTGGGCCAACGCGCGCGGTTGAGAGTCGGCACCCAGCGCCACAAGGCCTAACCAACTGATGAACTGAGTTCGGTCACCCGGATTCGAAGCCATCCCCAACAGTGCGAGCTCTCCCTTTTCAGTTTCGAACTGTTCGAGGACTTCGATTGCGAGGTCGGAACGATGGACAACGACTGGTGTGAAGCGGATGACCTGCGCTTCAACCTTCTCCGCCGATCCAATTCCGCGAAAGGTCGCAGTGAATGGGCCGGCCTCGCCTGGGGCGAGATTGGACATGAGCGTGCTGGTAGTCACTGCAGCCACCCGCGTACCACCAGGACCCTCCACGGCAACCCGGATCAATAGGTCTTCGATTCCAGTGCCGGTTTCATTGTGCAGAAACCCGATCACCACCCAATCGCCGGCCGCCTCCGCCGGAAGCAGCCATAGCAAATCCACCTCGATCGACAATGTTGCGGTCTCAATCGCGGGCGATGGTCTGGTTTCTGTGGCGGTATGGGGGAGCGGCGTTTCCGCCACGCTCCGGTCGCAGGCAGAGACGGCGAGCAGGACGGACAGGGCTGCGCAAGCGGCTCGAATTGTCAGGCTGTTCTGCTGGCTGGAGGACTGCGGGGAGGCTATTGGTTCAAGGTCTCTTCGAGACCCAAATCGAGCTCCAGGGACTCTGGAGAGGCGAAGCCCTGGCTTTCTCCGACCTGACAGAGCGCGTACGCCCCGGAAAGCAAACAATCCGAGAGCAATCCTGAGCCCACGGTTTCTAGCAAAGAAACCAGGCCTGCCTGGTCCTCGGCCAAGAGAACCATAACGGTTCGATCCTCGCCAACGGTCAGGCCAACGAGCCCGATGCCGGCGGGATTGAACGACCCAAAGCCTGGGACTGTAAGCTGACCATCGGGATGTTCGGCAGGGAGCACCAGCTCCAGCGGATCGATCAGGTCTTCGATCGCCGGGTCGGGCTCGAAGAACGCAAGGACCAACAGGTCACCTGTATCGGGCACCTCTTCCGGAAAGACGAGCTCAACCCCGGCGGTCTCCAAGGAGGTGGACATTCGCTGCAGTGCGACCAGCGTCTCGGCCTGCAGGGTGAAGTTCCCGCTCTGAATTACCGAGACGGGGCCGGAGAACATGAACGGGAGATCACTCAGGTCCCGTTGACGCTCCCCTCCGAGTAGGAATGCCGCCAGGTTGTGGATGAAGCGGGCGTTGTCCGCGACCGTATTGTAGGGCGAGGTTAGAAACGTCAGATCGCCCAGCGCCATGGCACCCGAATTGCGCCCAAGCGCGGCGGCTGCCAGCTCACCGCCAGAGTCGGTCAGGGAAGAAAAAGTCGCTGAGTCCGTCAGCAGCAGCGGCATGCCATGATCGGTCTCGACCGAGCGACCGGCATACAACGTGATTGTTTGAAGCCCTTCGGTGAGGGGGTCGTCGGCGAACTGGCGGACCAGAACGTTGCGGAAGTTGCCCTCGTTCTCCTGCAAGTTGTAAAGGTAGTCGTCGGAGAAGACCAGGTCGAACGGCTCCAACAGTTGATTGGCGGTGGCCACATCTTCGCTCGGTGAGAGGAAAAGAAAGCCGAAGAGGTCCACTCCCGATCCGGTTCGAGTCGGGTCGAGAATCACGAGCAGGCGCCCGCCCCGCTCGACGAATCGCGCTACCGCGGCGACGTCGGTGGGTGAGAAGACATCGAACGGGGCGACCACGACATAGGCGCTGGCGTACTTGAGACGTCCCTCCAGACCCAGCTCATCAAAGGCAAAGCTGGAATCCAGCACTTCGATTCGTGCCCCGCGCGCGGAAAGCGCCGATGTCAATGACTGGAGCTCCGCCATTTCGAAGTGGTTGGTGTGGGCCTGGTCAAACAGCACCACCTTCTGCTGGCCAGTCCGAGCAGGTTCATCGGTGTCACCGGCTTCCGGCAGGCCGATCGAGGCCTCCCGCACCGGGGGCTGGGGCGGCATGAAGTCAGAATAGCTGGGCACTTGGATGGGGGTAGTGGGTCGATAGATGCCTCGGTAATGCCACAACGTTCGAGCGAGAACCGGCAGGACGACCAAACCCAACGCGATCCACACCCGATTGCGACTCATTGGCTGCTCCGCTCGCCAGGTGGTACGTACAGCAGATACAGGCCGGGCAGCCGCGGGTACGGCGTCACCGCGCCTTCGGGGGTCTCGAAGAAGAATGGAAAGGCCAGCAGCGGCGGCAGACCGGCCAGTTCACGGAGATCGGCCACCCGGTAGCTCGCGATGTGTGCCAGCTCGGCCGCCTTTTCCACCGCGCCGGAGACCGATCCGATCTCGTCGGCCAGGCCAAGGCGCTGGGCCTCGCTCCCCAGCCAGATCTCGCCCCGGAGGATCGTCTCCGGACCGATCTTCAAGTCCTGGCCGCGGCCAAGGCGGACAGCCTCATAGAAGGCCAGCTTGATGGCTTCCATCCGGCGTAGCTGGGCATCGCGAGCCGATCCGAACAGCTTGTATGGGCCGGTGGAGGCCAGGTCCTCGAAGACGCTCGGAGCAGGAGGGAGTTGAGAGATGACCCCGACGTTCCCAACCAGCGATGATGGTCCTGCGAAAATGTAATCCGTGCCAACCGAGAGATAGTAGGCGCCGCTGGCTGCGAGACCCTGGGCCATAGTGACGACCGGCTTCTTTTCGCGCAGTTCGGCCAGCTCCAGATACACTGCCTCGGTGTCCACGACCGTTCCGCCGGGGCTGTCCAGGACCAGCACCACCGCCCGCACCTCCGGGTGATCGCGGGCGTAGTGGATCTGGGCAATCATGTCCCGGGAAGAGAAGGCGTGGATCGCCTCCTGCAGATAGATCAGACCGACGACCGGGCGAGGAATCAGCGCGGCCAACACGATCCCCAGCAGCAGCGGGAGCGCGAGCCAAAGCAACATCGTTCGGACCGTGCGTTGTGGCTCGCTTGAGATGTGAGAGGTCATTTGGTGGTACGGGGGTTCCGGGTGCGGACGGTGGCTATGCTACACCGAATTGGGGCGTGAGGCTAACTGCGGTCGGTTTCGACGGGAAACGTGAGGCCTGAGAGACAACAAGCCGGGGCGCGGTCGCCGCGCACTCCCCAACCGAACGGGCGGCGAGGGTGTCAGTAGAGTGGCAGGCTCGGATCGACCTGGCGGGCCCAGGCGTTGATCCCGCCCTTGAGGTTCTTCTGCTTGCGGAAGCCGGCACCGGCCAATAGCTCGACCGCCCGGGCGGACCGTGAACCGGACTTGCAGAACAGGACCATTTCCTCGGCGCTGTCCAGTTCGTGCATGCGTGACGCCAGCGAGCCAAGCGGGATGAGTTCCGCGCCCTCGATTTGAGAGATCTCGAGCTCATGCGGCTCGCGCACGTCAATCAGGCGGATTCGCTCACCATTTGCTAGACGTGCAGCGAGGTCGGCGGGCTCGATCTCGAACTCGCTCGCCAGCAGGTCCTCTTCCCGATCATGCCCAGGCACACCGCAAAAGGCTTCGTAGTCGATTAGCTCGGTGACTTCCGGATTCTCGGAGCACACTCGGCAGTTGGGATTCTTCTTCAGTCGCAATTCCTCAAAGCTCAGCGCCAGCGCGTCAAAGATCAGCAGCTTGCCGATCAGCGGCTCACCGATGCCGAGCAGCAGCTTGAGCGCCTCTGTTGCCTGCAGCGCCCCGATCGTGCCGGGCAGGACGCCAAAGACACCGCCCTCCGCGCAGGAGGGAACCAACCCCGGTGGGGGCGGCTCGGGGAAGAGACATCGATAGCACGGCCCACGCTCGGCCCAGAAGACGCTGAGCTGTCCCTCGAAGCGAAAGATCGAGCCATACACATTCGGCTTCCCAGTCAACACCGCCAGGTCGTTAACCAAGTAACGGGTCGGGAAGTTGTCCGTGCCGTCGATGATGATTTCGTAGGGCTCTGCGATCCGGAAGGCGTTCTCGGAGGTGAACGGCTCGTCGTAGAGGTCCACCTGGACCTCCGGATTGATGTCCAGGACCCGGGCCCGGGCGGAGAGCACCTTTCGCTGTCCGAGGGTGGAGGTGCCATGCAAGACCTGGCGCTGAAGGTTGGTGAAGTCCACCACGTCGTAGTCAACCAAGCCGAGGCGTCCAACTCCGGCGGCGGCCAGATACATGGCGACCGGGGAGCCAAGCCCACCCGTCCCAATGATGAGCACTGACGCCGCCTTGAGCCTCATCTGTCCCTCGAGGCCCACTTCAGGCATCAGCAGGTGTCGCGAATAGCGAAGGATTTCTTCGTGGGT
>CAYHJH010000136.1:0-4997 GCA_964356605.1 uncultured Anaerolineaceae bacterium | reverse complement strand
AGACCGGCTGTGCCCCGAGCTCACGGTCTCGAGTGCGCATCGCCTCAAACGAGGCGATAGCGACTTCGACCATCTCGGTGGATGGTGGCCTGGTTGTTAGCTTCTGGAGTGCAAGATTCGGCCAGAGCAGAATCCTTCCCAGCGGGCGCTGAGCCAGGCGGGCGGTAAGCCGAATGTACTCATAAGCTAGCGAGGCCAGCACAGGAATCGCGAGCAGCCGGGTTCCAATCCGGGATATCAACGTCATTGGCCCCAACAAGCTGAACAGCAGAATTGAGAGCACTGCCACGGTGAGCAGGAAGGCTGTCCCGCAACGGGGATGCTCTTTAGGGTGTCTGGCGATGGCGTCCACGCTTAAACGTTCCCCGGCCTCGAAGGCATGGATCGTCATATGTTCAGCGCCATGGTAGCCAAAGACCCGGCGGATTTCCGGTACTCGGCCGATACTCCAGATGTAGCCGATCAGCAGTGCCAGTCGCAGAGCCCCTTCGAACAGGTTGGTCGCCAGACCACCCCAGCCGACCAGAATCTGGAGCAGGTGCGCTGCCCCGGCGGGAAGGAGCAGGAAAGCGAAGACCCCAGCGCTCAGGGAGCCGACCAGCGAAAGCGTCAACGAGGCACCTTCCATCCGCTCCGCCTCGTTCGCGGCTTGGGCGTTAGCAGAGAATATCAACGCCCGAATCCCCAACACCAGCGCGTCCCATAGCACCAGCAGTCCCCTCAGGAAGGGAATGCGCATCCAGCGGCTCCGAGGCAGCGAGCCAAGCGCGCGGGTCTGAATCAGGATCGATTGATCGGGGGTTCGAACGGCGATGCTGTAGGCGTTCGTGCCGCGCATCATCACGCCTTCGATGACCGCCTGCCCTCCATAGGTCGGGAGGGGGCTTCCATCCGAAGCCATATTCAGGCCGCCTGGGACGATAGAAAGTGAATGAGAGTTTCGACGCCTCGATGGAAATTGGGGAGGTAGAACTTCTCGTTGGGGGCGTGCAGGTTGTCGTCCGGCAGGCCGAAGCCAAGCAACAAGCTCTTGACACCCAGCAACTCCTGAATCATCCCGACGACTGGAACGGAGCCGCCCTCCCGCCGAAAGACTGCCGGCTTGCCCCAGACGGTCTGCAGCGCTTGAGCCGCCGCTTTCACCTGGGGAGAGTCCCGATCGATCTTGGCCGGCATCGCCCCGGCGAGGCTCTGGATTTCCCACTGGACAGTCGGCGGCGCGTGCTGGCGCAGATAATTCATCAGCGAGTCACGGACCTCTTCTGGTCTTTGGTCCGGCACAAGGCGGGTCGAGATCTTTGCCATGGCCTGCGAAGGCAGGACGGTTTTTGCGCCTGCGCCGGTGAATCCGCTCAGCAAGCCATTCACATCGAGGGTCGGCCGCGCGGTGGCCCGCTCGGTAGCCGTGAATCCCGCCTCGCCCCCGAGTGTTTCGGCGCCCGATTGTTTCATCCACCAGGCATCATCCTGCGGTAAGGCTGCAAGGTCGGCCCGTTCTTGCGCGGTAAGCGGTCGCACGTGGTCGTAGAAGCCGGGTAGGGTCACCCGACCGTTTTCATCGTGCATGCCTGCGATCAGTCGGGCGAGTACGTTGGCCGGGTTCTGCACCGCCCCCCCGAACGAGCCGGAATGCAGGTCCCCTGCCGGCCCCTTCAATCGGAGCTCAAAGTAGGCCAGGCCGCGCAGCGCAAGGCAGAGCGAAGGGTCTTCAGGTCCGAGCACATTCGAGTCGAGGTTGAGACAAAAATCGCATGCCAGTTTGCTGCTATGGTCCTCGATGAAAGCCCCCAAATTGGGGGACCCGATCTCTTCCTCGCCTTCGATGAGGTATTTCAGGTTGAGCGGAATTCCGGTGGTCTTCGCGAGCGCCTCGATCGCCTTGAGCTGTGCCACGATCTGGCCCTTCATGTCAGAGGCGCCTCGGGCATAAAGATTCTCGCCCCGCACATCGGGTTCGAATGGAGGGCTCTCCCATCGGTCGAGCGGGTCCACCGGCTGGACGTCATAGTGACCGTAAACGAGCACGGTCGGCGCCCGTACTCCCGCCTCCATCCACTCCGCATACACCACGGGATGTCCGGCTGTCTGCATGACTTCAACGGCACTCAGCCCGAGCTGCTCAAGCTCACCGACCAGCCAATTCGCCGCCTGGACCAGGTCCGCTTTGTGCTCCGGCAAGGTTGAGACGGAAGGAATGCGAAGAAAATTCTTGAGGTCCTCTATTGCTTCGCGGCGGTGCTGACGGGCATAATCAATGGCTGATTGCGGATCCGGCATTTGACCTCCTTGGTTCTTGCGCAATCTTCGGGGGAAAAAGCAACTTGCTCGGCGTTCGGCGAGATTGTAACTCGGAAAGCGTCTTCGCCACGATTTTGCGGCTATGGTAGGCTACACTCGGGAGTGCGTTCCCATGGCTGAGAAGTCGCTGGAGCTCGCCCGTGACCTGCGAGTGCACGACGACATCATTGGGACCATCGGCAACACGCCCATGGTCCGCTTGTCCAGGGTAACCCGCGGGCTGCGCTGCCGCGTTTACGCCAAGCTGGAGTTTTTCAATCCTGGGGGCTCGGTAAAGGATCGGATCGCGCCGCGGATCCTGGAAGCCTACGAGCGCTCCGGCCAGCTCAAGCCCGGCGGCACCGTGGTGGAGGCCACCTCTGGCAACACCGGCGTGGGGCTGGCGATCGCCTGCGCGCTGAAGGGCTATCCGGCCATCTTCGTGATGCCCGACAAGATGAGCCACGAGAAAGTCCAGTTGCTGCGGGCTTTCGGAGCGCGGGTCGTGATCGCGCCGACTGCCGTGGCGCCCGAAGACCCCCGCTCGTATTACTCGGTGGCCAAGCGCCTCGTTCAGGAAACTCCGAATTCGGTCTTGGCGGACCAGTATCACAACCCCGTCAATCCTGAAAGTCACTATCTCACAACGGCGCCGGAGATCTGGCTGCAAACCGAAGGCGAAGTCACCGATATCGTGGTCGGAATGGGCACGGGTGGAACGATCACCGGTATCTCGCAGTACATGCGAGATGGTGGCCACCGGGTCCGGATCATTGGCGTCGATCCGGTGGGCTCATTGCTCTACGACGCCTGGCGATCTGGGGGAGAGGCTGCCGGACTGGAATCCGCAACCTACAAGGTCGAAGGGATCGGAGAGGACTTCGTTCCGTCCACGTTAGCCTTGAGTTTGGTGGATGAGGTCGTACAGGTGGACGACGCGGAAGCCTTCATGTGGACCCGGCGGCTGGTGCGGGAAGAGGGCATCTTTTGCGGCGGATCCTCGGGTGCGGCGATGGCTGGCGCGATCGCGGCAGCGCGTGAGCTCGGCCCGGATCGGCTGATGGTGGTGATTTTTCCGGATTCAGGCTCTCGCTATCTCTCCAAGGTCTTCAGTGACGACTGGATGCGGGAGCACGGCTTTCTGGAGCCTGATCGGCGGCTTATCACGGTTGGGGAAGTCAGCAGCTCCCGAGGCCTGCCGACTCTCATCACTGCCTCCCCCAAAGACCCTCTGCTGGACGTGATCGGCCGAATGCGAAAGCACGCCATCTCCCAAATTCCGGTTGTTGACTCCGAAGGCCGGCTGAGCGGCCTGGTGACCGAGGTGGCGCTATTGGATCACATGCTGAACACCGACCCTGAGCTTCTGCCGGCGATGATCATCGGCCCGATGGTAGGTATCGATGTAGCGACCGCAACGGCCTCCGACCCGTTGGAAGATGCGCTGCCGGAGCTGGTCAGCCGCAAGGTGATTGTCTTGGTGGATACGGAATCCCGGCCGACCGGCATACTCACGGTCATCGATGCACTCGAATACATGGCTTCGCGGGAGGTCCGGTGAACCAGCTTCCCGAACTGCCTGAGCTGCAGATTGTTCCAACCGAGTCTCTGCAGCTCCATGAAGAGATCGAAGGAGGGCGCGCCCAGCGCTTGATCCGCTCTCTGCAGAGCGAGGGATTTCTCAAGAATCCGCCGGTTGTGCTGCGCGTCAGCGATCATCCGGAACGGTACGTCGTCCTGGATGGGGCGAACCGGACCACTGCGTTCAATCAGATGGGCTTCCCGCACATTTTGGTTCAGATCGCCGACTCCGGCGTCCAGGTGATGAGCTGGAACCATGTGCTCCGAGGGGAGAGCCCCGCGAATTTGCTCCAAGCTATGCGAGAGCTGGAGGGTGCCACCCTGGAGTCGACCGACTCCGAACAGGCTTCGGCCGCGCTGCTGGCCCGCCGGTCGCTGGCCTATCTGATGCTGCCTGACGGGGAGGTCTGGCACCTGCCAAGTTCGGAAGAACGGGTTGCCAGGCGAGTGGAGCTTCTGGGACGGGTGGTAAAGCTGTACGAAGGCCGCTACTGGCGCGAAAGAACGAGCGCCGCCGACTTGGATGGCCTCGTCAAACTATATCCTGACCTGATTGCCCTGATGGTCTTCCCGCGTTTCGAGGTCAGAGACGTAATTGAAGTGGCTGCGAGCGGTGGGCTATTCCCCAGCGGAACAACTCGCTTCTTGATTTCGCCAAGGGCCTTGAGGGTCAACTTCCCGTTGGCCGCGTTGGCCGATCGCTCGCCCCTCGCAAGCAAGCGGGAAGTGCTCGAAGAGTGGATCCGGGAGCGGATGGAACAGCGCCGAGTCCGTTACTACGCCGAGTCGACCTTCCTCTTCGACGAGTGACTAGGCTGTCCTGTACCGGAATGGTGTTGACAATCAGGGTTCCTGGGATGGAGGTCACGGAGGGTCGTATGCCGCGGAGTCTCCAGGGTGCCTTTGGCCCCCCACCCCCATAACCTCTTCTCCCCCCTCGCCGCAAACTCGGACAAGAGCGCAAGGCGCGACAACGCGGAGAGGGGGAGGGGTAAGGGGTGGGGGATAAGAGTTTAGGCCCGTTTTTCAGCATCCTGCTAGGCGCTCGCTAATAGCGCCTGATCGAGGTCGGCGATCAAGTCGACCACCGATTCCAAGCCAACCGACAACCGAATCAAGGCCGGATCCACTGCCATGGG
>CAYHJH010000135.1:3565-5052 GCA_964356605.1 uncultured Anaerolineaceae bacterium | reverse complement strand
TCGTCGATCGGGTGCTCGCGGATTACCCCGAGCAAGTCAGCGCTTACCTGGCCGGCAAGGGCACCCTGACGGAATGGTTCCTCGGCCAGGTGATGCGGGCGGCCGGGGGGAAGGCGGACCCCGGCGTGGTGCGGGCTGAGTTAGAGGCAGCCTTGCAGGAGAAGAGTCGGACCACTCAGTGACAAAGTACTCTTGCGGCCATTTGCCCTGAGATATACTGTCCGGTCGCGATCCAAACCAGGAGAAAAGAGCTCAATGGCGACCCCAACCAAGATCGAAACTTCACCCAATCCGTTCGAGGTAGCCCAGCAGCAGCTAGACGAGGCGGCCGAGATGCTCGAGCTGGACCCGGCGATTCATGAGCTGCTGCGTTGGCCGCTGCGCGAGTTGCATGTCACGCTGCCGGTGAAGATGGACGATGGCAGCACGAAGATCTTCCATGGATTCCGAGTCCAATACAACGACGCGCGTGGTCCGACCAAGGGCGGAATCCGCTTCCACCCCGATGAGACCGTCGATACCGTCCGGGCGCTTGCGGCCTGGATGACTTGGAAATGTGCGGTGGTGGATATCCCACTCGGAGGCGGAAAGGGCGGAGTTATCTGCAACCCGAAAGAGATGTCAGATGGCGAGCTCGAACGGCTGAGCCGCGCCTACATTCGCCAGGTAGGCCGGATCATCGGTCTCGAGAAGGACGTGCCCGCTCCAGACGTGTACACGAACCCTCAGATCATGGCCTGGATGGTCGACGAATACTCCTTCCTGAAGGGGCACAACGAGTTTGGAGTCATCACCGGCAAACCCCTGGCACTCGGCGGATCGGCCGGCCGTGGCGACGCCACCGCCCGCGGCGGGATCTATTGCCTGCGGGAGGCCGGCAAGGTTCTGGGGATCGAGCTGAAGGGCGCCACCACAGCCATTCAAGGCTACGGCAACGCCGGCTCTTTCGCCCACAAACTTGGCGCCGAGCTGCTTGGCCTGAAAGTGGTGGCTGTATCGGACTCGCGTGGCGGGATCTACAACGGCAATGGTCTGGAGTTCAAGGCGGTGCTGGCGCACAAGGAAAAGACTGGCTCGGTCGTAAAGTTCCCAGGCGCCGAGGCAATTAGCAACGAGGCGCTGCTTGAGCTGGAGGTCACCGTGTTGGTTCCTTCTGCGCTGGAGAGTGTGATCACCGAACAGAACGCAGCAAACCTCCGGGCAGAGATCGTCGTCGAGCTGGCCAACGGCCCTACCACGCCCGAGGCCGACCGGATCCTGCAGGGTGCGGGCGTCTACGTGATTCCCGACTTCTTGTGCAACGCCGGCGGGGTCACGGTCTCCTATTTCGAGATGGTGCAGAACGCCTACGGCTACTACTGGTCGGAGGAGCTGGTGCACGAGCGGCTGGATGCCAAGATGACCGCGGCATTCCACTCGGTTCATCAGGCTGCCAAAGAGCATGCGGTGCACAACCGCTTGGCGGCTTACCTGGTTGCCGTCAGCCG
>CAYHJH010000135.1:0-3465 GCA_964356605.1 uncultured Anaerolineaceae bacterium | reverse complement strand
TAGATTGATCCAAATTGAGTCGCTGCTCTCTGCGCGGCTGTTCATGAGCCCCCAGCGAGTTGGCGACCGGCTCTATTTCATCAGCAACCTGTCGGGAAAACTCAGTCTATATGGCATGGACGTTGGTGGAAGTATTCCCGAACCGCTGGTGCCGCCGGGGATCGCGCTGCAGAACCCCACGTTGATTAATGGTTACCCCTTCTGTGTCTTCCCAGATCTAGAGAAAATCCTGGTCATGATTGACCGGGACGGTGACGAGAACTACCAACCGATGTGGGTGCCGATTGAGGGCGGCGTTCCAGAGCTGGCCTTCGGCCCGGCCTTCGAGAGCTACCGGGTGGACCTGATGAAGTGCGACATCGAGAAGAATGTCGCCTACTTCGGAGCTCAATCGCGCAAGGAGGCGGTCATCGAGGCCCAGCAAGCCGACATGAGGGCCGGTTCGCTGAAGATGTTGGGCGCCAGCCAATGGGGGAGCTGGGTAGTGGGGGCGAATGCCGGCCATACCCGTGCAATCTTGCTTGATGCGTACACCGTAGGGGATCATGTGATCTACCTCTGGGAGCAGGGGGAAGCAGGGCGTAAGTTGCTTTATGGGAAGCCCATAGAGGAGCGAAAGCCGAACGAGAAAGTCGCGTTGAACAGCATTGGCACTTGTTACTTTACGAATGCCGACCGCGGCCTACTGTTCACGACCAGTCTCTTTGAGGACACCTACGGGTTGGGGTATTTCCGCTTGAATGGGGGCGCTGAGCCCGAGTCCGTGAAAGCCACCGGGCTGCTACATACGGGCGAAGGAGAGCTTTATGGGTTCGAGCATCTAAAGGACAACCGATACCTGCTCAGCTACAACATCGACGGGTGCTCCTGGGGGTATGAAGGGAGCTTCGACGAGCAGCAGCGAGAGGTGAGGGTAGATCGGGTCCTGTGGGGCCAGGGGGAGCTGACGCAGGGCGTGCTGCAGTCCGAACATTACGACAAGCGGGGCGATGGCTACGCCCTGGCCTTCTCGACGGCTACCTCCCCGGGGCAGGTCTACACGCTGGATGGCCCGAAACGGGATCGGCTGGCCGCGCACACTCGGGAGCGGGTGCTGGGGATCCCACGGGAGTGGATGGCGACCGGCGAAGATGCGTCCTACGAATCCCACGACGGCGTGCGAGTCTCGGCGCGCCTATATTTCCCGGCGGAAGCGGTAGGCTTTGAGGGTGCCCGCCCGCTGGTGTACTACGTCCACGGTGGGCCCCAGAGCCAGGAGCGGCCGGACTTTACCTGGTTCTCGATGCCGCTGATCCAGTACCTCACCATGAAAGGCTTTGCGGTATTTGTGCCCAACGTGCGCGGCAGCACCGGATACGGCCTCTCCTACACCAAGCACGTCGATCGCGATTGGGGCGGGCTGGACCGGCTGGACCATGTGCATGCAATGCGACTGCTGGCCGACGATCCGCGACTGGACACCGGGCGTGCAGGAGTCGTGGGTCGCTCCTATGGGGGCTACATGTCGCTCACGCTGGCCGGAAGGCACCCTGAGCTGTGGTCGGCGGCAGTGGACATGTTCGGGCCTTACGACCTGGTTACTTTCTCCAAGCGCATCCCGCCGACGTGGAAGCCTTACTACAAGCTGGCCATCGGCGATCCAGACGATGAGGCTGACCGGAAACTTCTCGAAGAGAGGTCACCCAGGACCTACCTGCACCAACTTGCCTGCCCCCTGCTCGTGATCCAGGGAGCCAACGATCCCCGGGTGGTAGAGCAAGAGTCCCGCGATCTCGTCGAGGATCTGAAAGGCCAGGGCAAGCAGGTGGAAATCCTGGTGTTCGAAGACGAGGGCCACGACGTGCTCAAGTTCGATAACCGGGTGAGCTGTTACAACGCGATCACCGAGTTCTTTGTGAAGCACCTCCGGCCCTGAAGTGGTCAGGCCTCCCCGCTACGGAGTTCCCATCGACTCGGCGATGCGAATAAGTTCCGCCTCAGTCAGGTAATCACCGAACGTCAACAAGTTGAGGCGGGCGCCCCCCTGGTTCCATGTGAGTCTGAGCCCGGCATCCTCTTCCCAACGGACTTCCCGTTCGACGAAGTCCAGTTCCCTCCCTTCATAGGTAGCCGGGGTCGGCAAAGGATGCGGATACGGGGGAAACCTCCCTTGGATCAGGATCGCAGGAGTGCCATTGACTTGTGTCTCCGACCACATTCCAGCTGGAGCCTCGATCGTCAATTCACACTTGCATGCCCAGATGAAGAAATGTCCGCCCCTTTCATCTGACCAATTCAAGTTCATACTCCAATCCGGATGCCTTGGGAGCCAAACCTCTCTTTCGACAAGCGAGTACCCTTCGGGTACCCATTGGGGGAGTCGAAACCCATACGGCAGCGACTCAAGCGCTTGTCCGACAGAGAGCAGTTCTGGCATCTGCGAGGATACCGGCCGATCGAATATAGATATCACGAGCCTCTCAACACGCTCACGCGGGACCTCCAGCACCCACAGGTCGCCGACCTGGACATATCGCTGCTTGAACAGTTCACGCGCGCACGCTACGGCGATCGCCGTGAGCGACAGGAGCACTAGGGCATACTTAATGGTCTTCCGATTGAAGCCTATCCACCCGAGCCTTCGAATTCGGATTACATCGGACCGTGAGAGCCTTTCGTATAGAGCATCCGCGAACTCTGCCCGGACCGCGGGGGCCGCTCGATACAAGAATTCGTCGCTCATGAGTGCTCCTCCCATCGATCCCGCAGGCGACTTACCCCGCGGTGCAAGATCGTCCCAATGTTTGATTCGCTCAAGCTGAGCAGGTGAGCAATCGCCCGGTTCGTGAGCCCGGTGCCGTACTTAAGCGAGATAATCTCGCGCTCTCGATCCGAAAGTCCGCTCAGGAGCGACGCCAGCCGCTCGAAATCGCTCTTCCGCTGGATGGTCTCTTCAAGCGCGCGCTCCATAGGATCGGCCGCGGTGTCCTCAAGAGGCACCGGAACTCGATGGCTGCGGAAATGATCGGCTGCCACCCTCCGGGCAATTCCGAATAGCCACCCCGAGAAGGCGCCCAGATCCCTTCGGTACCGCTTCCGGCCGCTCCATGCCCTTTCGAACGTCGTTGCCGTCAAGTCTTCTGCCATAAGGGCGTCGCCGACCCTGTAGCAAAAGAAGCGATAGACCTTCGGGAGCAATTCCCGATACACATGCTCCCAGTCAATGGCCCGCTCTGCCGACGCAGCGATGATTCCCCTTCGAGAAGTGGCATCCACCCTATCCATTAATTCGGGCCCTGCCCGAGAGTATCACACCCTCTTTTGCGAAGTCGACCCGAGACGTCGGTCGTAGTGAGAGGATGCCTGAATTGCCGTGGGTGATAAAATCCAGTTGGATCGCCTCCCCGCCTAGCCGATCCAGGAGCACCGGATGACGGACCTGGCCAAGACGGCCGCACGGCCGATTACCGAAGAAGCCGACTTCCT
>CAYHJH010000134.1:0-5057 GCA_964356605.1 uncultured Anaerolineaceae bacterium | reverse complement strand
ATCGGCTACAATCGCGGCTTGGTACTTTAAGGAGACTGGATTGGCAAACACACGCTCCGCCAAGAAGCGGATCCGGCAGAACGAGAAACGCCGGGTCAGGAACAAACCGGTGAAGACCCGCGCCCGAACCCAGGTCAAACTTGCCCAGGCCGCTATCGAGTCGGGAAACCTGGACCTGGCTACGCAGGCGGGGAAGGCCGCCGTCAGCCAACTTGACCGAGCGGCCAGCAGCGGAGTGATTCACCGCAAGAACGCGGCCCGTCGGAAAAGCCGGCTCATGAAGAAACTCGCTGCGCTTGAGAAGGGCTCCCGATAGCAATCGGTAGTGAGCTGTATTCCTGGCCTCGACTCCACCGTCGGGGCCTTTTCTTTGCTGGAATTGGCCGGCCGCTCAATAGACAGACCAACGGTATCGGTCGGGCAGCCATGATGCCTAAGCGCAGTATAATCGCCCCGCTCTAGACCATGTTCGACTCGGAGATTCGCGAGCTCACGATCCGCGTGCGAGCAGCCTTCGACCGAGCCGGAATTCCCCACCCCGAAGAGATTCATTGGGCACCCACGCCCTTTCAGGGTAGCTGGGGCATTGGGACGGCCGCTTGTTTTCAGGCCGCCGCTTTCGAAGCAAGACAAGCGGGAGGAGGCAACGTCCCGGCGCGCGCTAGGGAGATTGCCGAGCTGCTCGTCAGACAGCTTGACCCGCCCACCGGTTTTCAGAAGATCGTCTCCGCGAACGCGTACATCAACGCCTACTTCGATACCGCCACCTATGCGGCCCGGGTGGTGGATGAGGCGATTGAGCAGGGAGCCGAATTCGGAAGGGGCCAGCCCAAAGGCGAACGGGTGATGGTCGAATACGCTCAGCCAAACACCCATCACTCCTTTCACATCGGCCATGCCCGCAATGTAGCGCTTGGGGAATCGCTCGCTCGGCTGGTCGAATTCGCTGGATTTGAGACCATTCGCGCGGCCTATCCCGGCGACATCGGGCTAACCGTGATGACTGCCGTCTGGGGCTACCGCAAGTTCCACTACGGCCAGGAACCCGAAGGCATTCACGAGCGCGGCCAGTGGCTGGCCAAGATCTACACCGAGGCGCATGCGCTGGTTCATCAGAACCCGGAAGAAACGCCTGAAAAGCGGGCTCGGCGCGAGGAAAGCGACGCTGAGCGCCGCGAGATGTATCGCCGATGGGACAGCGGCGATCCACAAGTGCGGGAGCTTTGGAGGATCACCCGCCAATGGAGCCTGGATGAGTTCGAAGCCATCCTGCGCATTCTGGGCGCCAGGATCGATGTGTTCTTCTTTGAGAGCGAGGTCGACGAGGACGCCAAGCGGATCGTCGAAGAGCTCATTTCAACAGGTGTGGCCGAGGATGAGCGGCCGGAAGGACCGGTGATCGTCAAGATCGACGAAAAACTGGGCTTAGACAAGGAAAAATATCGGACCGCCGTCCTGCTTCGCAGCGACGGCACCACCTTGTATCCGGCCAAAGACTTAGCGCTCGCCAAGCGGAAGTTTCAGGAGTTTGACGTCGATCGCTCGATTTATGTGGTGGACGTGCGCCAGAGTCTGCACTTCCAGCAGGTATTCAAGATCCTGGAACTCTGGGGGTTCCCCCAGGCCTCCAAGTGTTTCCATCTGCCCTACGGATTCGTCACCCTTCCAGCAGGCGCCATGTCGTCTCGACTGGGCAACGTAGTTCTGTTTATGGACGTGTACAACGAGGCGAGGCGAAGAGTCGAGCAGATCATCTCCGAGAAGAACCCCGAGCTGACGGGAGATCGCCGGACCGAAGTTGCCCGGCAGATCGGGCTTGGCGCATTGATCTACGCGCTCATCTCGGTGGACAATACTAAAGACATCGTCTTCGACTGGGATGCTGCTCTCAGCTTTGATGGGCAGTCGGCACCCTACATTCAGAATGCCCACGTCCGTGCCAACAGCATTCTCAAGAAGGCCACTGCCCTGCCGGCGACGGGCTCATTCGATTACGCCCTCTCGCCGCTGGAGGCCGAACTCATCGATCGCATCTCCCGCTTCCCGGAGATCGTTGCACGGGCGGCGGCCGAGTACAAGCCCCTGCACATGTCCACTTATGCGTTCGAGCTTGCGAAAGCTTTCCACGCCTTTTACCATGCCGTGCCAGTGCTTCAGGCCGAGTCCGCTGCGATCCGAGAGGCACGCGTGCGGCTTACCGCCGCAGCGAAACAGGTTCTGGCCAACAGCCTGAATTTGCTTGGGATTGCAGCCCCCGCGGTCATGTAGACCTACACAGAGAGGAGCGAACCAAACCCACCATGCAGCCTGCTCGAGTGATCATCATGGGCGCCGCTGGGCGTGACTTCCACAATTTCAACGTCTACTTTCGCAATAACCCGGCCTATCAAGTTGTCGCCTTCACCGCGACCCAGATCCCCAACATCGAGGGCCGCACCTACCCGGCCTCGCTGGCTGGCGACGGCTACCCCAACGGCATCCCCATTCGGCCGGAGAATGAGCTCAGTGAGTTGATTAAGGCTAATCGGGTAGATCAGGTGGTCTTCGCGTACAGTGACGTCACGCACGAGTACGTCATGCATGTTGCGTCCGAGGTGTTGGTCAACGGGGCCGATTTCCGGCTCATGGGGACCGGAACTACTACTCTCAGCTCACAGAAGCCGGTCGTGTCGATCGGCGCGGCACGAACCGGCAGCGGCAAGAGCCAGACCAGCCGGCGGGTGGCGGCACTCCTCCGCAACATGGGGCATGTCGTCGCGGTTGTGCGCCACCCCATGCCTTACGGAGACCTCTCACGACAGGCAGTCCAGCGATTTGCCAGTTATGAAGATCTCGATCGTTATGATTGCAGCATCGAGGAGCGGGAGGAGTATGAACCCCATCTCGCGCTGGGGGCGATTGTCTACGCCGGGATCGACTATCAGGCCATCTTGCGCGAGGCCGAAACCGAAGTGGATATCATTGTCTGGGACGGGGGAAACAACGACCTGCCCTTCTATCGCAGCGATCTGCACATCGTCGTTGTCGACCCGCACCGGCCGGGTCACGAGCTCAGGTACCACCCTGGCGAGGCGAATGTACGATTGGCGGATCTCTTGATCATCAATAAGGTCGATACCGCCAAACCTGCCGACGTGGAGGTGGTCCGGCGGAACATCCAGATCCTCAATCCAAGAGCGGCAGTGATCGAAGCCGCTTCTCCGATCGTGGTAGAGGATCCGGGAGCGATCGGAAATAAGCGGGTCCTGGTGGTGGAGGACGGCCCTACGCTGACCCACGGCGACATGTCGTATGGTGCCGGCTGGATCGCGGCCGAACGTTTCAAAGCTCGGGAGATCATCGACCCCCGGCCATACGCTCGCGGCAGCATTTCCGCCACCTACGCAAAATATCCCTCCACCGGAAAGGTCTTGCCAGCCATGGGATACGGACAGGTCCAGATCCGGGAGCTGGAGGAGACGATCAACGCTGCGGAGGCAGACCTGGTGCTGATCGGAACTCCGATCGACCTGGGTCGACTGATGACTCTGAACAAGCCCTCGCAGAGAGTTCGCTACGAATTGGAGGAGATTGGTCCACCGCGAATCGCTCAAATCCTGGAAGAGCGATTCGGCCGCCGAGATGGCGATCGCAAGTAATTCTCGGAATAATCGCCGCCCCGTCGAGGGCAAGCCGGCCGCTCTGTCCCAAAAACGTAAGCCCGCTTTCGCGACGCTCCAGTGGGCTGGGAAGTCGCCGGCTGAACCACGCGCCGCCAGCCTCCGGCAGACCAGCCTGGTCCTGCCGACGGGGAACTCGGACGCGAACCCACCGAATCGCCTAATTCATGGAGACAATTTGGGCGTGATGGCCGCGCTGCTCTCTGAATTTGAGGGCAGCGTGGATTTGATCTACGCCGACCCGCCCTTCCTTTCCGGGAAATCCTATCGGGCCCGGACCGGCCGCGGAGAGGACTCCAGACGCCCGGCTGGCTGGAAGACGACCGAGGGATTCGAGGATTCGTGGCCAGGGCTGTCCGAATACCTGAATATGCTCTACCCACGATTGGAGTTAATGTATCGACTGCTCTCTGAGACCGGTACCCTCTATCTCCATCTCGACTGGCATGCCGCAGCCTACGGAAGGGTTCTGCTGGATGAGATCTTCGGCCCGGATCGGCTGCTCAACGAAATCATCTGGGTCTACCACGGACCTTCGCCCATCCGCACCGCATTCAAGCGAAAACACGATACGATCTATGCCTATACGAAATCCAAGGCGTATACATTCAATTCCGAGGCGGTCCGCGTCCCCTATCACCCAGCGACTGCCAAGGCTTTCGAGAGCTCGCCAAAGGCCGGCTTCGGCAAACGACCGGACCTGGCGCGTGGCAAGGTTCCCGAGGACTGGTGGTACTTTCCGGTCGTCGCCCGGTTGCATTCGGAGCGAACCGGATATCCGACCCAGAAGCCGGAGGCGCTCCTGGAGCGGATCATCGTGGCCTCGAGTCGGGCCGGGGAACTGGTGGCGGACTTCTTCTGCGGCGCAGGAACAACTGTGGTCGTTGCCGATCGGTTCGAGCGGCGCTGGATCGCGTGCGATCTATCGCCCTTAGCGATCGGGGCAAGCCGCCGCCGCTTGCTCCTACAGCCGGCTGCCCGCCCGTTTGGTGTGTGGGAGGACACAGCAACCGCATTGGAACCTTCCCTGCAGCCACGCGTCCGGGTCAGCATAGCGTCCAGGCAAGCCCAGGCCCGTTTGATGGACCTCAGTCGAGCAGACCTCGAATCGCTCACCGGCCTCGAAGTGGATTGGGACTACGATGGAAAGTTGTTCCGCAGCCAAGCCCAGTCGGTCCGCGGCTGGCGCTCCGCCGAGTTTCCGACCGCGCTCGCGAACACCTATCTGGAGCCAGGGGGCTACACGGTCGCCGCGAGGGTGATGGCCGCCCGCGGCGAATTTGGGCTGACGACGGAGCGGATCCGCCTCCGCTGACTTTCCCAAAAGGGAATTGGGGCCCCCGGGGGGGGGGGGCGGGACCGGGGGGGGGGCGGGTGGCGGGGATGGTGGGGGTTGTG
>CAYHJH010000133.1:0-5065 GCA_964356605.1 uncultured Anaerolineaceae bacterium | reverse complement strand
TCGCCTCCGGATTTGTCTACCTGTCCTATTTCGATCGGCTGGAGATCGACGGGAACACGATCTATCAGACGCCGCTGGGCTACGTGCGCGGCGGCTCGGTGAGCGCGATCGAGCTCCCGGCCTCGCCGGGGTTGGCCTTCAGCCGCACGCCCGACCGTCCATTCGCCTGGGTTATCCAGGGCGGGACCTGCACCTCCCGCGAGCCGGGCGGGCCGGTTGACCCCGACGGTAAATGCTTCACGCGCCAAAGCGTCGTTCAGATCTATGGCCAAGAGCAAGTGGGGGAATGGCAGTGGTATATGGTCGAGCGCGACCAGTGGATCGAGCAGCGCAATTTGGGGGTGGTACGCCCGGACCCGACCCCTCCGGATGGTGTGGAGGACGAGCGCTGGGTCTCGGTGAACCTCTACGAACAAACCCTGGCCGTCTATGAATCGGGCGAGCTGAAGTTCGCCACCGTGGTCTCCAGCGGCCGAAACGGTTTCTGGACCCAGCCCGGTCTCTTTCAGGTGTGGGCCAAGTTGGATCGGGACGACATGACCGGCGGCCTCGTGACCCCGGAGGGCGGAAACTTCTACTTCCTTGAAGACGTTCCCTGGGTGTTGTACTTCGACCAGGCTCGGGCCCTGCACGGCACGTACTGGCATTCCAAGTTCGGGACCCCGACCTCCCGCGGCTGCGTGAACCTCGCCCCGGCAGACGCCGACTGGATTTTCAACTTCGCCGAGGAAGGAACCTGGGTCTATGTCTGGGACCCCTCCGGCAACACCCCTACGGACCCCGCCGTGTACGGCCCTGGCGGGGCGTAGAGTCCCCGCTAGTACCAAAGTACCGTAGTTCCCTTTTTTTCACTTTGATCTACAATCGGCCCCCTGCCGCTCGACCCAGAAGGGGGGGTTTTACCATGTACGCCGAAAACGAACTCCTGTTCGCACCTTATGTGATTCCCAAGCTTCGGACCTCCAGGGGGGAAGACTGGAGGTCGTTGGTGGATCACGTCTCGGGGCTGCCGGAGGATCATCCGGAATCACTGGCCTTTTCACTCCTGATGATGCGCCTGGACGTCTGCATGGAATGCGAGACCGATTCCTATCGCGCCATGCGAGGCTGCACATCCTGCGCCCTACAGACCCTGAGGCGCTTCAAAGGCCCGGACTCCGAGCTGCTCCAGAAATACAAGGCAGCGCTCAATGATGTCCAGGATCATCTGGCAACCCTCCCCGCGGAACGGGTGGAGCTGCCGATGGTCCAGGCCCGCGCCGCCTAGCCCGACCAACCGCAAGGCCAATCCAGCCTCGCGCGAGGGCCTTAGAAGGCCCTGTGGTACACTTGCCTCGCTCCGAGGAGGGGTGGTCCACGCCTGCCCTGTGCGAGTGCCTTGATGCTCACCACTCCGGAACGACTCCTCTTCACCCTCTTCACGCTGATTACAACAACCCTGACTGCAAAAGCCATACTCCGGCTTGTCCGGATCATCGCGCGCGGCCGCGGCCGCCCGGATTGGCGCGGGGCTGTCCGCAGGGCCGGCGATGCCCTGTTCAAGAGCGTCACTTTTGCTCCAACCCTGCGGGCTCGACTGGGGACCAGTTTGCTCCACGCCATGGTCGGTTGGGGCTTCATTTATTACCTGCTGGTGAACCTCGGGGATGTGCTGGAAGGCTTTATCGCTAAGTTTGTTTTTCTCGGCGAGGGCGTGCCGGGCGACCTGTACCGGCTCGGCGCGGACTTGCTGAGTGTGGGCGTGCTGGCGGGGATGGTGGGTCTGCTGATCCGACGCTATCTGATCCAGCCGCCGGCCTTGCAGATCCGGGAGGCGACCCTCGTTCATCCGAAGGCCCGGGCCGGGATCCGGCGTGACTCCGCCATAGTGGGCGGGTTCATTTTGGTCCACGTGGGATCTCGCTTCCTCGGTCAGACTTTTCAACTCGCAGCCACCACTGCCGACGCCTGGCAGCCGTTTGCATCGGCCGTGGGCGGGCTGTGGGCCGATTGGACCCCGTCGGGGCAGCAGGTGGGCATCCACGTGTTTTGGTGGTTGGCGCTCGGCACCGTCCTCGGTTTCCTCCCGTACTTCCCCTATTCCAAGCACATCCATCTCTTCTTTGCCCCACTGAACTTCCTGCTGCATCCCCAGCGTCCCTCCATGGGTACGCTGGAGGCGCTCAATTTCAAAGATGAGTCGGTGGAGCAGTTCGGGGTTGAACGGCTGGAGCATCTGTCGTGGAAAGGGCTGATGGACGCCTACGCGTGCATCATGTGCAATCTGTGCCAGGAGGCATGTCCGGCCTATGAGACTGGCAAAGTCCTCTCCCCGGCCGCCCTCGAGATCAACAAGCGCTACTTCCTCAACCAGGAGGGGAGCCGCCTGGCGGCGGGCCAGCCGAGCAGCCAAACCATGCTCGAGTTCGCCATCACGCCCGAGGCGGTCTGGGCCTGCACCGCCTGCGGCGCCTGTGTGGAGGTCTGCCCGGTCGGCAACGAGCCGATGCGAGATATCCTCGAGATCCGCCAGCACCTGGTGCTGATGGAGAACGATTTCCCTGAGCAACTCCAGACGGCCTACCGCGGAATGGAACGGGTGGCCAACCCGTGGAACATCGCCGCGGAGGAGCGCCTGAAGTGGGCCGAGGGCTTGAATGTCCAGACCGTGCGTGAGAACCCTGACCCGGAGATCCTCTGGTGGGTGGGCTGCGCACCGGCGACCGATCCGCGGGCCCAGCGGACTGCGCGCGCCTTTGTGAAAGTACTTCAGGCAGCCGGGGTGAACTTTTCGGTGCTGGGACCCGAAGAACGCTGCACCGGTGACCCGGCCCGCCGTTCCGGAAACGAATATCTCTTCAACGAGCTCGCCACTGCCAACATCGAGCGGCTGAACCAGGTTGACCCCCCGAGGATCGTGACCACCTGCCCCCACTGCATGCATACGCTGCGAACCGAGTATCCGGCGCTCGGGGGCCGATACGAGGTGGTCCATCACTCGGAATACCTGCAAGAACTTGCTGCCGCAGGCAGGATTACAACGAACACTAGCAGTCAGGCGGAGAGCGTGACCTTTCACGACCCGTGCTATCTCGGCCGGCAGAACGGCGTCGTCGAAGCGCCCAGGGAATCCCTGGGTTTCGTGGGCATCGAATTGCTGGAGATGCCGCGCCGGGGCTCGACCTCGTTCTGCTGCGGCGCCGGCGGCGCGCAGATGTGGAAGGAAGAGGAGCACGGCCTCGAGCGGGTCAGCGCGAACCGTATCCGGGAAGCGCTGGAGACCGGCGCATCGACACTGGCGGTCGGGTGCCCGTTCTGTATGATCATGTTGACCGACGCGGCGAAAGACAGCATGCAGGTCCGCGATCTGGTCGAGATCATAGCTGAGCAGTTGGAATGAAGGAGAGCAAGGATGGAATTAAAGGAAGACCTGCAGGTTGAACTGAGCCGGGAGAACCTGCTGGAGATGTATTGGCTGATGGTGCTCTCCCGCCGTTTGGACGAGCGGGCCTGGGTGCTGCACCGCCAGGGAAAGATTGCATTTCATATTTCCGCCATCGGCCACGAGGCGGCTCAGATCGGAGCGGCCTTCGCCATCCGCCGCGGCAAGGACTGGCTGGTGCCGTATTACCGAGACCTGTCCATGCTGCTGGCGCTGGGTCTGACCCCGAAGGAATTCATGCTGGGCCTGATGGGCAAGCGAGGCGAGCCGAGCTCGGGTGCCCGGCAGATGCCCAGCCACTGGAGTTTGAAACGCGCCAACGTGGTCAGCCAATCATCGCCGGTGGCCACGCAGACCCCGCACGCCTCCGGCATCGGTTTTGGCATCAAGATGCGGGGTGATGACTCGGTCGTGCTCACCACGATCGGTGAGGGATCCACCTCGCAAGGCGAGTGGTATGAAGCGGTAAACTGGGCCGCGGTGCACAAGCTGCCGGTGATCTTCCTGATCGAGAACAACGTCTATGCCATCTCAGTCCGCCAGGAACGGCAAATGGCGGTGGCCCACGCGGCCGACAAAGCCATGGGCTTGGGCCTCCCGGGCCTGACCGTGGATGGGCTGGACCCGCTGGAGGTCCATCGGGCCGTGTCGGATGCGGTGGCCCGGGCCCGCGCGGGCGACGGGCCCACCGTGGTCGAGGCTACCGTCCACCGCATGACGCCGCACTCCTCCGACGACGACGATCGAACCTACCGGACGCGGGAAGAGGTGGAGGCCATGAAAGCCCAGGATCCGGTGGAGCTCTTCCGGATGCGCCTGATGGGAGAAAGTATCTTGAGCGAGAAGGCCGAAGCCGAGATCAACGACCGCGCCAAGGTCGAGGTGGAGCAGGCAGTGGCCTACGCTACAGAGGCGCCCTATCCGGACGTCTCGGAGGCCACGTACCCGATATTCGCGGAGGACCGCCGCGGTGGCTGAGATCACGCTTATCGAGGGCCTGCGCCAGGCCATGGACGAGGAGTTAGCTCGCGACGATCGGGTCTTCCTCGTCGGCGAGGATGTCGGGCCCCGGGGGGGCGTGTTCCGCGCCACCCAGGGCTTGTATGAAAAATACGGACCGGAACGGATTGTCGATTCGCCGCTGGCGGAGCTGTCAATCGTGGGAATTGGGATCGGCGCCGCCCTTTACGGGATGCGACCGATTTGCGAGATTCAGTTTGCCGACTTTATCCATCCTGCGTTCAACCAGATCGTCAACGAGGCTGCCCGGATGTGCTATCGGTCGGGCGGCGAGTGGACCGTCCCGATGGTGATCCGGGCACCCTATGGCGGAGGGATCGGAGGCGGTCTCTACCATTCCCAGTCGGTGGAGGCTCTCTTTGCGCATGTCCCCGGGCTGAAAGTGGTGATCCCCTCCAACCCATACGACGCCAAAGGCCTGTTGAAGTCTGCGGTGCGGGACCCGAACCCGGTCATGTTCTTCGAGCCCAAGAAAGGCTACCGCCTGATCCGGGGCGAGGTGCCGGAGGGCGAGGAAATCCTGGTCCCGATCGGGCCGGCCCGCGTCTCGCGGGTGGGCAGTGACCTGACTGTGTTCGCCTATGGAATGATGCACCATTACTGTCTGGAGGCGGCCGAGCGGGT
>CAYHJH010000132.1:0-5075 GCA_964356605.1 uncultured Anaerolineaceae bacterium | reverse complement strand
TCAGGCAGCGATCCGCTCTTCTACCTCATCGAGCCTGAGGCTGAGCACGTCGCTAGCGTTGTCGCTGCCCACACTGATTCCGTAGAGGACCTCCGCCGCCTGGATGGTCTGGCGGTTGTGGGTGATCACCAGGAACTGAGTCCGTGCGCTCAACTCGCGCAGGATCGTTCCAAATCGCTCAACGTTTCGGTCGTCCAGCATGGCATCCACCTCGTCGAGAACACAGAAGGGAGTCGGCGAGAGCTTGAGCAATGCGAAGACCAGGGCCACGGCGGTCAGGCTGCGCTCGCCTCCAGAGAGCATCGCCAGGCCCTGATCGCGGTGGCCCGGCAATTTGACCTCGATCTCGATCGCGGCCTCTTCCTCCTGAAACCGCAGCCGAGCCGATCCGCCTCCGAATAGACGAACGAAGAAGCCCTCAAAGGCTTCGGCCACTGCTTCGAAGGTCCGGAGGAATTCTTGGCCCATGAGCTCTTCCAATTCCAGAATGACCTGCCTGAGCTGCGCTTCGGCCTCCGTGAGGTCTTGGATCTGCTCGTGCAAGAAGTCGTGCCGCCCCTTCACCTCTTCATATTCGTCCTTAGCACGAGGATCCACGGACCCCATGCGCCGAAGTTGACCACGCTTCCGATTGAGCGCGCCTTCGAGTTCTGCCGAGAGCTGGTCGAACTGCGGCAACTGACCAATGATCCCTGCGAGGGCCACCGGCTCTTGTTCACTTCCCCGAGCTTCGGACTCTGGATTTACGAGCGCGAAGTCATCCAAGATCCGGCGCTCCATGTCGGTGGCCTGTTGTTGGAGACGCGCCGCTTCAATCTGCGCCTGGGTATAGCGATCTTCCGCCTCCCGCCGGCCGTCGCGAGCGCGCGCATCTTCTGCGAGCATCTCGGCCCGCGCGGTCTCGATGTCGGTCAGAGCCGCCTGCAGTTCCTGAGCCCGAGCAGCGGCCGGCGACAATTCGGACCTCACCGTGCCAAGCTTTCCCCGCAAATCGTAGGTCTCCAGTCGGGTTTTGCTCTGCGCACTACGATTTCGTTCCACCAACTCGCGCTGCCTGGCCGCCTTGACTTCCAGTTCCCGATATTGCTCTTCAAGTCCTTCCAGCTTGGCCTGAGTGGCCAGGAAAACCTCCTGGGATAGTCGCCCTCTCATTTCGACTTCAAGCCGGTCACGAAGCGTGATCGACTCGAGGCGCTCCGATTCGAGCTGCTCGGAGTGCAGCACGACTTCGCGCAATCGCTTGAGCGTCGCCTGGTCCGGCTGGGAGGCCTTTCCGTTCACCGAAATCAGCACGTGACCTGCGGGATAGAAAACCTGCCCGGCCAGGGTCACGACTCGCGCGTCGAGCGGCAGACCTTCCACGACCCGCTTGGCCGCCTGCCGGTCCCGCACAACCAGGGTTCGGCTTAATAACAGGTTCACGACGCCTTCGTAGCCGCGCGAGACCCGCACGAGATCTGCCGCAACACCCAGGCAATCCGGGTCGTTGGGAACTGTGAGCCTCGGTAGCTGTCTTGGCTGGGATTGCGGCAGTAGCGCCAGCTTCTCCTTGGGCTCCTCCTGCTTCAGCCAATCTAGCGCAGCTTCGAGCTGGGTTGAGTCTCGGAAAATGATCCCTCGCTGAAACCCATCCAGCGCAGCTGAGATCGCTGCCTGATGGGCCGGCTGGACTTCCAGTTGCTGGTTGAGGTCACCGATCAATTCCGAGAGCACCCCGCGGTCGGCGGCTTCACGAAGCCGGCGCGAGAACCGATCCGAGTACTGCGCGTTGTGTTCCGCGAGCTCAAGCCGGGTTTCGAGTGCGGCTTGCTCTTGTGCGAACCGCTGGGTCTGTCGGCCGATCTCCTCGAATCGGACGGCGAGTTGCTCAAGCCGCTTCTCTGCCTGGCCCGCTTGGCCACTGGGAATGGCAGGCCCTTCGGCTCGGCTCAGGGCAGGCAGACCAGGCAGGCTTGCTTCCTTGCGCCGGGTTTCCTCTCGGGCTGCCACAACTCGATCCGTCAGGTCTGCCCGGCTGACCTCCATGGATAGCAAGTCCTTGTCCAGCGAACGCTCTTCCTCTTCCAGCCAGCGCAGGCGCTCTTCCGATACGGCCAGCTTGCGTTCCAAATCTTCCCGATTGGAAGTGAGCGTGCCAGCCGTCTCTACAGCTGACTGGATCTCCGCCCGGAGCGCCGTCACTCGCGCGTTGGCCTCGAGCAATGAGCGGTGGTAACTTTCCCCACTGGCGAGAACCATGTCTCGCCGAGCAGCCGCAGCGGCCGATTCCTGCCCGATCGCCTGCAGATTGACCTGCAGCCGATGCCAGTGATAGCCATACCACTCGAAGAGCGCTGCCCTCAGCTCCTCTCGCAGCCGGCCGTATTCCGAGGCCCGTTCGGCCTGTTGCACCAGGCTGCGGAGGCGAGGCCGGATCTCGGCCAGGATGTCTTTAGCCCGCTCCAGGTTCCGTTGGGTCTTCTCCAGCCGGCGTGCCGCCTCCTCCTTGCGCAAGCGATGGACCGTAATCCCGGCCGCCTCTTCGAACATTTTTACGCGTTCGTCTGGCCGGAGCGAAAGGACCGAATCGACCAGCCCCTGGCCGATAACCGTGTAGTTGCGCTCGGCGAGCCCGACGCTCCCCAGCAGATCCTGAACGTCGCGCAACCTTACCCGCTGGCCGTTGAGCAGGTACTCATTCTGACCGTCGCGGTGGGCCCGCCGGCTGACCGTCACCTCTGCAAAGTCGATGGGCAGCCAGCCATCCGAGTTGTCGAAAGTAATTGTGGCGGCCGCCATCCCGGCCCGCGGGCGCGCTTCTGAACCGGCAAAGATCATGTCTTCGGTCTTGCGCCCGCGCAGCAAGCTGTACGCCTGCTCGCCCAACACCCAGCGGATGGCGTCGGCAATGTTGGATTTCCCGCTACCGTTGGGACCCACCACAGCGGTGACCGTTCTGCCAAACTCAAACAGCGTCTTGCTGGCAAAGCTTTTATACCCGTGCAGCTCGAGCGATTTCAGTCGGCGAGTTCCATTCTGACCTGCCATGGTTAGTTGTCTTTCACGACCCGGATCGTGTTCAACGCGCTGCTGGCGGCTGCCTGGGCGGCCTCCTGCTTGCTGCGTCCCACGCCACGCGCCGGCGGAGCCTGCCCAATGGTTACTTCCACGACAAACTCGCGGGCATGGTCCGGTCCAAAGGCTTCGATGGTCCGGTAGCGTGGGGTCTCGCCGAACTCCGCCTGAGCCCAGATCTGTAATAGGCTACGGGCATCCATCAGGCTCTCATCCTCCAGGACCTGATCTACGGCCTGCTGAAAGCGCGGCTCGAGGAACTCAGCAACCACCTCCAGCCCGGAATCGATAAACAGCGCCCCGATCAACGACTCGAAGACATCGCACAGAAGGGCCGCCCGATCGCGCCCACCAGACGTCTCCTCGCCACGACCCAGCAAGACGGCTTCCCCAAGCTGAAGCTGCTCGCCGAATTGAGCAAGTTGCTCGGTGCGGACCAAGGCGGAGCGCAGTCGGGTGAGCTGTCCTTCGTCCATTTCTGGGAATCGCTTGTACAGCCAGGCGGCGCTCAGAAAATCGAGGGCCGCGTCGCCTAGAAACTCCAAGCGCTCGTTGTCTTCAAGGACGTCTGGATTCTCGTTGGTGAACGAGCTGTGGGTGAGCGCCCGTCTGACGAGCTGGGGGTCGTTGAATTGAAGTCCGGCGTGCCGAGCAAACTCCTCCGGCGTCAACTCACAGCTCCCCAATCAATGCGACGCGGTTTGTCCCATCCCAGAAGGGCTAACCGCGCTCCGCGGCTTTGGAGTGCCACGGAGTGTGATTTTAGCCTGAGAAGGCTCGGAACGCCAGCACGGCGTTGTGGCCTCCGAATCCGAAGGCGTTGGACAAGGCCACCTGTACCGGAAGGCGGCGGGCCTCATTGGGGACGTAGTCCAGGTCGCAGTCCGGATCCGGGGTTCGGAAGTGAATGGTCGGCGGAACCACCCCATCCCGGATGGCCAGGACGCAGAAGATTGCTTCCAAGGCTCCGGTAGCGCCCATCATATGCCCGGTCATCGACTTCGTGGAGGATATGGGCGTATCGTAGGCGGCCTCCCCCAGCGCGGCCTTGATAGCCCGAGTCTCGGAGACGTCGTTCAACCCGGTCGCCGTACCGTGCGCATTGATGTAATCGACCTGATCTGTGCGAATGCCGGCCATCCTCATCGCCGCGGCGATAGCGGCCGCCCCGCCCGCGCCGTCCTCGGCCGGAGCGGTGATATGGAAGGCATCCGAAGTCGAGCTGTATCCGACCAGTTCGCCCAGGATCTCGGCTCCGCGAGCTCGGGCGTGCCCCAGACTCTCGAGCACGAGAACCGCTGCACCCTCCGCCATCACGAGGCCATCCCGATCCTTATCGAAAGGAGCCGGGGTCATCGAATAGTCGTCGTTGCGGCGTGATACGGCAGCGAGTCGATCGAAACCGCTAACTCCGATCTTGTTAATGGCCGCGTCGGCGCCACCGGCGATGGCCGAGTCCACCACGCCAGCGCGGATCAGCATCCAAGCCTGGCCGATCCCATCCGCGCCGGAGGCGCATGCCGAGGCGATCGATAAAGCAGGCCCTTTGGCACCGTAGTGGATCGCCACCAATCCGGCTGCCCCATTGGACATATACATCGGGATTAGGAACGGACTTACGCGCCGGGGGCCTTGAGTGCTCATCTCGGTCACCCCGTGTTCCAAGGTCTCCAGGCCGCCCACCGCAGAAGAGATGATCACGGCCACCCGGGCAGCGTTCTCGGGCTGGATGGTCAGACCGGCCTGTTCGACCGCCTCTTTCGCCGCGGCGACACCGAATTGCTCGAATCGATCTTGCCGGCGGGCCTCGCGGGCTTCCATATAGTGGGTCGGGTCGAACTCCTTCACCTCACAGGCGATATGGACTAACAGGTCGGATGAGTCAAACAGCGTGATCGGCCCAACGCCCGAAACCCCGTTGACTGCGTTGTCCCAGGTTTCGGCAGCCGATTTACCGATCGGATTCACCGTCCCCACTCCAGTTACGACGACGCGTTCCATGCTGTCAATCTCCCTTGTTC
>CAYHJH010000131.1:0-5081 GCA_964356605.1 uncultured Anaerolineaceae bacterium | reverse complement strand
TGCGTACCCGTCTGAGAAATTGATCGTGATGTCGCCCTTGTAGTACCCGTCCCAGGTCGATCCGGGCCCGTCAGTCCAACCGCCGCTGATCGGAGGTCCGATATCGCTCGAGAATTGATACCCCTTTGATTCGGGCCCCACAATCAGATACTTCAATTTGACCCAACTGATACCACTGGAGGGTCCCGGGTCGACGACGCGCAGCCCGGTGATGGCTATGTCATTGCCGCTACAAGATGGAAGCAGCGTCCCCGCCGAAGGGAAGAGAGTGCCGCCCGAGATGGCTGGCGCCACAATATCGGTCGGCGCTTCGGTGGCCTCCGGCTCGTCCGTCTTGGTCGGTTTTGGCGTCTTCGTCGGATGTGGCTTGGGAGTCGAGGTCGCGGTTGGAACTTCGGTGTCGGTTGGCGTCGCGCTGGGCGCGGCCGTCGCGGTGAATGGCGGATCGCCTTCGAAATTCCTGGCTGTGGCAGTCGGAACCGGCGAATCCAGCCCCGCCAGCAGGTCGGGGTCATCCCCTCCAAACCCTAGATCCTTGAGGAAGTCGGCGATAACCGAGATCCGCAGGGAGGAAATTCTCCCGTGCCCCTGATCAGCGCCGTAGTCTGCGGCTAGGTTGGACCGTAAGTTGAAAGGGAAGCCAGGTCGCCCGGCGGAGGCGCCGGTCAGGTGCAGCGCAGCCGCAAACCATCCTGCGATGAGGATGGCGAATATCGATAGCGCGAGCCAGCGTGCGAGGCGAGAGTCCACTTACCTGGACGGAGATGCAAGGCTGACCCCCTCACATGACCACGCCTGCATCTAGTATTGACGCCAAAGAGCGAAGGTGACAAGGGGACGTCCTTCCTAAAGCCCTTCCCCGTCCCGGGAGCCCTGCAGGCGCTCCTCCAGGAAATCCCGTTCCTCGGGGCTTGCTTCGGGTTTCTCATCCGAGTTGGAAGGCGCGCCGGAAAGGATCTGGGTGATCCGGGGCAGACTTCCCGTGTACTGCTGGACACTCTCCTCGAGCACCGCCTGTCCCACCAGGCTGGTGCTGCGGCCCAGCACCTCGTGCACCATCACTTCGCGCTGCTTGCCTTTCAACTGGGCGAGTCCCTTGCGCCCGAATCGGAAATGGTTCCGCACCGCGCCAAGTTTGCGGTAGGTCTCCTCAGTGATCACCAGTGCCGTGCCGCCCAGCTCGCGGGTGATCTGTTGAATCCGCTGAGCGGTGTTCACGGTATCGCCGACCACCGTGTAATGGACCCGCTCCTCGCTCCCAAGCCCGCCGGCGATAACGGCGCCGGTGGAGATGCCGATCCCCATTTCGAAGGCGTGCATTCCGGCAGTCATCCGCTCTTGGTTGAGCTTGTTGATGTGCTCGAGCATCGCCAGGCCAGCGTGAGTCGCCTGCAGCGCGCTGACACGGGGCGGCAGGTAGCGTGGCAGAATGCCGAAGAACGCCATCACCGCATCCCCGTCAAACTTGTTGACCACTCCGCCATGCAGCGAGATGATCGGAACGACGCCGGAGAAGTAGTCGTTGAGGATTTTCATCACGACCGCCGGGTCTGTGGTCTCGGCCATGCTCGTGTAGCCTCGAAAGTCGGCAAACAGGATAGTCGCCTCCGATTTCTGGCCCTTCAGGGCCAGGGAGCCGTCCGAGAAGGCCGTGCGCAGCTGCTCCCGCACTTCCGGCGTCACCGTTCGGCCGAGCAGATCGCGGTAGATTGAGCCCTCGCGAAGGCCTTCGACCATCCGATTGAACGTCCGCGACAGCACGCCAAGCTCATCTGAGCCCCGTTCGGGGACTTGAGCATCCAGATTGCCCAGGGCCACTTTGGTGGAGGCGTCGACCAGGTTGGTCAGCGGCTTGGTGATGGAATTGGATAGGAGCAGGCCGATGAGCACGATCAGCGCCAGTCCGATCACACCGAAGCGCAGGACGTTGGATAAGTTACTCTCTGCCTCTGCCTGCACCGGACCGCGCAGCAGGGAGACTCCCATCGTCCCCAGTGTCTCCGTAGCCTGTCGGACGATGAGCGGGGTCAGCACCTCCCAGTACTCTTGGCCAGCGACCATGATCGACCGCACCGGGCTGCGTCCCTCTCCGACCGTGCCAAAACTCGCCAGATCGTCGGCCGAAAGGTTGATAGATTCCTCGCTCCCAGGCTCAAGCGTGCTGTTGAGCAACTGGCCAGAGAGCGGATCGTAGACGGAGACGTTTGCCCCGGCTTCATTCTCGACATCTGCCACCAGACGACCGAGATACTCTCCGACCAGCACCACGCCATTCAAGCCCGATCCACTCTCGACCAGCGGCCCGGCGACAAAGAACACGTGCTGCTCCACCCCGTCCAATAGGATGGGTTCCAAACCGGCGTGTTTGTCCCCCACGATCTCATCACTCACGCCGTTGAGCACGCGTTGGACGAAAGGCCATTCGGCGTAGTAAGTCTCTGCTCGCAGCGTTTCGTAGTCGGTGGCCGCCGCATCCGGGCGCAGCCGGACCGTCAGCAAGCTGGTGCCTTGCACATCCAGCACGGCCACGACATCCGCACCGGCGTTCACGGCCAGCGGAAGAACCCGCGTCCGCAAATCCTCAGCGTTGGCTGCGGCGGCCGCCTCCGCCACGCCTGTGGTGTTGGCGATTGCCCGTTCCAGCTCAAGGAGGTCGATTTCCGTGCGTACGATCGCGTCTGCGGCCTGCTGTCCGCCGTTCACGAGCTGGCGCACGAAGCGCCTGCTCTCATCTTCACTTAGGAGGCGGTTGACCACATAAGTCGCGCCGAGCCCCAGGACCATGGCAAGCAGCATGAAGGGCAGGGTGATCTTCCACAACAAGCCGAAGCGGACCCGCGGGCTGGCGCTGCTACGATCTTCCATAAAGCCAACTTAACAGACCCGCTCACGCATCACAGCGAAACGGGCTGTCTGTACGAATTGTAACAGCGTGGATTGGAGGGTTGTCGAGGGGGTACTAGTGCTACCCGGCTAGCGCTCCACCAATTCTGCGAAGACCACGATGCGCTGTGTATCCACGAGGTAAGGGTAGCAGGAAATCAGCGTGACGGTTGGCCTGGCCGTGGCCTCCATGACGCTGACCTCGGTGGGCTCGACGATACGCAGGCCAGTAACCCGGTAAACGAAGTCGCGAGCACCCGTGGAGAGCACGATCTCGTCGCCGGGCTTCAACCGGTCCAGGTCACGGAAGAGCTCGCCGAAGATGTCATTATGGGCAGAGAGCACCACATTCCCGGCCTCGCCCGGGTTGGGGGTGCCAATATGTTGGGCTACGCCCTTCTTGAGCTGCTCCCAACCGTCCCCTTGGACGACGGGCGCAGGAGAGTCCCAAATGGCCGGTATGAAGATGCGCTGGGCCTGCGAGGCGCTGGGCGTCGGAATCTCCGGCGCCGGCATCGATTGGACCAGCGGTCGGAGATGCTCCGGGATCTCTGATTCGTTGGGCCGTGCTCCGCCAGGCGAGGTCGGTGAGGTATGGCCCGATGGAAGGACAACGGCAGTGATTAACGCGGTCGGCGAAGGTAGCAGCCGAGCTTCTGCGACCTCCTGGTTGAGCGATTGGAGTGATCCGACGCCGCTCAACAGGACGAACAGCAGCCCCAGAACTGCCGCAACCTCGACCGCAAGAAGCAGCTTGCTGGCTCCCTCGCGCATAGGAACAGGCGCTGGCTGTTCGGCCGAAGCTGCCTGGTTCTCCGCCCGAAATCCTTGTAGGCCGGTGATGGGATCCAGCTCCCGACGGAGACGAAGGGCGCGGCCGCTGCGCCGAAACTGACGCAGCCTGGCCCCGCGAGCCTCCAGCCGCTTGCGCGCCAGTACCCCCTCAAGCTCTTCGATCGAGAGAGCCTCTGCGGACCGCCGTTCCTTACCCATCGTCAGTTTCGACCATGCAGGATCGATGCCGGAAAAGGCCGCTGATTATACCCAGGAGCATCTACATAGCGCCAAACGAATCAACGACGGGCCTGAAAGGCGAACCCGGTGTGCCCAGGGATTCCCGGAGACGGTACGCGGCCCCCAGTTTCCTTCAAAACTCGTAGGAATCGGCCGGTGGGTATAATCCTTCCAATGAGGTCATCCGAAGCGGCGGTGAATTCGTATCGTGCGGCCTTCGAGAGCGCTCTGATCGTACGGCACGCAGCGCCCGCCGTCCTGGCGCTGCGCGGCGCGGATTGCCTGGACCTGCTGAATCGCATGTCAACCGCCGACCTGGCGGAGCTGCCCTCGGGTCGCACCCGCATGACGGTTTTCACGGATCCACTCGGCCGCACGATCGACGTGGTGCAGGTGATTGCGCGCGAGCAGGACCTGCTCTTGCTTACCACGGGCGGCAGAGAATCGGTCCTGCGCTCCTGGCTGCAAAAGCACATCTTCTTCCAGGACGATGTCACTGTAAGTGAACCTCAGCCCAATTGGGCTCGCTGGGGGGCCTATGGGCCATCGGCCTCCGATGCACTGGGGGCCCTCCCCGCTCCACTACCGCATCAGGATCGCGTCGTGAGCTTCGCTGGCGGAGTCACCTGGTCAGTCGTTTCCCCGAAGCCGGGATTCCGCGTGCTCTTCGAGCCAGGGGCCGACTTAACGGCCTGGGAAAAGTTGGGCGGAGAGCCGTCCGACTCGTTGGCCTATGAGATCCTCAGAGTAGAGGCGGGATTACCTGAGATGGGACGCGAGGTGAAAGCGGACTCGATTCCTCTGGAGGTCGGCCTCGAGCAGGCAGTGAGCTTCAGCAAGGGATGCTATGTCGGGCAGGAAATCATCGCCCGCATGGAGAGCCGCGGGAAGCTGGCCAAGCGGCTCGCCGGGCTGTCCCTTCGGGGCGCGGCTGAACCCGGCACTCCCCTCGAACAGGATGGACGATCGGTCGGCACTCTGACGAGCGTCGCCGAATCGCCTCGCTTCGGCTGGATCGGTCTGGCCGTAGTCAAACCGAAGGCGTTCTCGTTCCCGGAAGGCCAGGTCTGGCTACGCGGCGACGCGGAGCCGGCCAGACTGGTCGAACTGCCTTTTGAGTCCTCCTCCCAAGCGCGGGTTACCCCTCCGCTTGCGGAACCCTTCGGGCAGAGCTAGCCCGGGCT
>CAYHJH010000130.1:0-5089 GCA_964356605.1 uncultured Anaerolineaceae bacterium | reverse complement strand
TAAGGCGGCCAGGCCGGGCTTGCGCGGATACTGTAGGTTGGGGTTTGCCTTAGAGCCCAATTTTGGCTTAAGTTTGATGCGGATTGCTGGGTCCATCGGCCCGGAGGATCTTTGCGGGGTATGCATCGCTCGAATTCACGCTCCTTGCGGAGAACCTCCGCAAGGCGTTGACCGAGTTTGTCGGCGATAAAGGGAAGTAAGCGGTGAAGAAGCGCCGGTCAGAAGTTCAGACAATTCCCGATGACCGCAGCCAGCGCCTGGAGCAGGAGGTCAGGAAGCTGAGGGCCGTCCTGCGGGGCACGGCGGCGTTGAACTCGGCGCTGAACTACGAGCGAGTTATGGATATGGCGCTCGATCTGGCCAGCAGCGCGCTGGCCGACTCGGATTCATCTTCCGGGTCGCCGGTCAGCGCGCTGTTGCTCTACGACGGAGATGCGCTCAAGCTGGTTTCCTCGCGGGGCTTCCTGCACGCGGACCAAAACGCCGACATCCCTGGCAGGTTTGGTGTGGTTGAGCGGGCGATGTCGACCGGCGAGCTGCAACTGACAAACGACCCCCAAGGCGACCCCGAACTGGGAAGATTGCTGGCGCTGCGGCGCTGCAGCGTGGCCGTGTGTATCCCGTTGGTTGTGGGATTGGAGGTCTACGGGATCATGCTGTTCGGCCACCCGCGAGCCGATTACCTGGGCGAGGCGGGAATTGAACTGTTGGAGGCGATCGCCCAACAGGCGGTGGTGGCGCTCCAGAATGCCCGACTGTATGGCCAGCTTGAGCAGGAAAAGGAGCGGATGGCGGAAATCCAGGAGGAGGCTCGCCACAAACTGGCCCGCGACCTGCACGACGGGCCGGCCCAGTCGATCGGGGCAATCGCCATGCGCGTCAACTTCGCCCGCCGGCTGGTCACGCGTGACCCGAAGTCGGCCTCCGACGAACTCTTCAAGATCGAAGAACTGGCCCGCCGCACCTCGAAAGAGATCCGCCAGATGTTGTTTACGTTGCGCCCGCTGGTGCTGGAATCGGAAGGACTGCTGGCGGCGCTAAAAGACCTTTCGCGAAAGTTCGAAGAGATGCATCGGCAGAAGGTTATCATCGACGTTGATCCTCGCGCGGAGTCTGCCTTGGAAGTCGGGAAGCAGGGAGTGGTGTTCTTTCTCGTGGAAGAGGCAGTCAACAACGCCCGTAAACACGCCAAGGCCGAACATATCTGGGTCCGGCTCCAGCAAGACGGTGACATGGCCCGGCTCGAGATCGAAGACAACGGGGTCGGCTTCGACGTCGCCGCCGTCCAGGACAACTACGAGCAGCGCGGCAGCTTGGGGATGATCAACCTCTACGAGCGCACGGAGATGGTGAACGGTACGCTCAAGATCGACTCGGCCCCCGGACAGGGAACCAAGATTACAGTGGATATCCCGATGACGGTTGAAGCGGCCGAGCGGCACCACCGTATCGGAGGGTAAGAGCGGAGGGGTCAATCCTGCGGGCGATCCGGCCCGGTCGCCTGGCCACATTTTTCATACAAACAAATCAAGCGGGCGACGCCCGCGTGATTTCTGTGGCTGCATAGGAGCATCAGTTCGCCAGGGCGCGGGCGAGTTCCCCCAAGTCGTCAAATACCCAGTCGGGCTGAAGCCCGGATTTCTCCAACTCCTGCCGGGAAGTCACGCCGGTCAGGACCAGCAGGGTCTTCAGGCCGGCGCGTGCTCCTCCCAGGATGTCGGTCTCCATCCGGTCGCCCAGTGAGACCGTCCGCTCGGCAGGCGTCCCAAGCTTGGCGAGCGCCTGCAGGAAGAGATGCGGCTCGGGCTTTCCAAAGACCATTGGCTGCCGGCCGGTGGCGGTCACCAGTGCTGCCAGAGTCGCGCCGTTGCCAGGGGCGAGGCCCCGCTCGGTGGGGAAAGAGGCGTCCGGATTGGTGCCGAGAAACAAGGCCCCATTTTGAAGCGCGTAGGCCGCCTCTGCCAATTTGCTCCAGGTGAGGTTGAAGTCGATTCCGACCACCACCGCCCGGACGCCCTCCGCGGTCGGCAGTACTGAGAATCCCGCTGCCTCTAGCGCGTCAACGAGCCCCGGCTCACCGATGGCATAGACCGAGGACCCCTCAGGAAGTTGAGTTCGAAGGTGAACTGCCGCTCCGATCGCGCTGGTCAGCACCTCTTCGCCGTGAATCGTTACCCCGTAGGAGCCCAGCTTGGCCTGAACCCGCTCCGGGGTCTGTTGCGCGTTGTTGGTTGCCAGAATGAAGCCGAGCTCGCGCTCGCGCAGCAGGCGGAAGAAATCCTGCAACCCGGGCATCGGCTGTTCGCCGCGCCACAGCACGCCGTCCATGTCGATCACCCACCCCTGCAGGTCAGCCAGATTGGTCATTCGGTGCCGTACGATGAAAGGGGCGCTGAAGTCTCAGCGCCCCGAATGCGTGCTCGCTTGAGAACGGCCCTAGGCCGCTGCCTTCAGATCGCGGTCCTCTCCGGCGTCCAGCTCTTGCGAGTCCTTGTTCAGCACCCGTGGCGCACGCCCTTCGGAGAACACCCATTGATCGACGATAACCTTGCGAACTTCCGGTCGCGAGGGGATCTCATACATCACATCCAACAGGGCGGTCTCGATGATGGACCGCAGCCCGCGGGCGCCGGTCTCGCGATGGATGGCCTGCTCGGCGGCCGTCTGTAGGGCCTCATCCGTGAAGACCAGCTCGACGTTGTCCATTTCGAATAGCTTCCGGTATTGGCGCACGAGCGCATTGCGCGGCTCGGTCAGGATGGCTCTCAGCGCGTCAACATCGAGCGGATCGACGCTGGCGATCACCGGCAGCCTTCCGACGAGCTCTGGGATCATCCCATATTTCATCAGGTCTTCCGGTTCGACGAGCTGCAACAGCTCGGTGTCGTCGTAATTCCTGGCTTCCCGTTCCTCGTCGGTTCCGGGGAAACCCACACGGCCCCGGCGGCCGACGCGTTCGGCGACCAGCTCCGCCAGTCCGTCGAAGGTGCCCCCGCAGATAAAGAGCACATCCGTGGTGTTGACCTGGATGAACTCCTGATGGGGGTGTTTTCGACCTCCCTGGGGAGGGACGTTTACCACTGCGCCCTCGATGATCTTGAGCAGCGCCTGCTGAACCCCCTCGCCGGAGACGTCGCGGGTGATGCTGGGGTTATCGCCGGTTTTGCGCGCAGTCTTGTCCAATTCGTCGATATACACGATGCCCCGTTCTGCCCGGGAGATGTCGAATTCAGAGGCCTGCAGCAGCCGAAGTAGGATGTTCTCAACGTCCTCGCCGACGTATCCGGCCTCGGTCAGGGCAGTCGCGTCGGCGATGCAGAACGGGACGTCCAAGATCCGGGCCAGTGTCTGGGCGAGAAGGGTCTTGCCGACTCCGGTTGGGCCAACCAGCAGGATGTTGCTCTTCTCCAGTTCGACCGCCGATCGGGAGTGGCTGGCGATCCGCTTGTAATGGTTGTAGACCGCCACTGAGAGCACTCGCTTGGCATAGTCCTGGCTGACCACATACTCGTCCAGCAGGTCGCGGGTGTGCTGTGGGGAGAGGCTCGGCTTGCCAGTTGGAGTGAGACCCAGCGCCGATCCTCTGCCGGAGTCGCCCTGCAGCATCTCTCCGCAAAGATCTACACATCCATTGCAGATGTAGACCCCTTCGGGGCCTGAGATCAGCCGCTGGACCTCGTGTTCGGGGCGACTACAGAACGAGCATCGCCTCAAGTGGTCGTTCGTCTCCCGCATGCCAGGCTACTCTTTGACTTTCTCTATGCCCTTACCGTTTTCTTTGTCAACCCTCTGAACCGGCGCAAGCACGCTGTCGATCAGCCCGTACGCTTTGGCCCCCTCGGCGTCCATGTAGAAGTCACGCTCGACGTCCCGCTCGATGGTCTCCATCGGCTGGCCGGTATGCTTGGCTAACATGGTATTGATTTTCTCGCGCTGGCGCAAGATTTCCCTGGCCTGAATCTCGATGTCGGTCGCCTGCCCCGAAGTGCCGCCGTGGGGCTGGTGCATGTGGATTGTGGCGTTGGGCAGGGCGTAGCGCTGCCCTGGGCTGCCGGCCGCCAAGATCACGGTGCCGAAAGAGGCGGTCACGCCAACCGCGACCGTCTGCACCGGGGCGCTGAGCTGCTGCATGGTGTCGTAAATCGCCATGCCGGCATAGATCAGCCCGCCGGGGGAATTGATATACATGCGGATTAGTCGTTCTGGATCTTGTGCGTCCAGCCAGATGAGCTGGGCGACGATCACGTTGCCGACCTGGTCGGAGATCGGGGTGCCCAGGAACACGATCCGCTCCTTCAGCAGCAAGGAGTAGATATCGTAGGCACGCTCGCCCCGACCGGTGGTCTCAATCACCATTGGGATCAGCGCCATGGGCTCTTCTTCGTTGTACATGCTCACTCCTTTGTTCATAGAATTCTCCTGTTTTCTCCCAGAACCGGCAATAGGAGTTTCTCGCCCTCTATTGCTGGGTCACTTCCACGGTTTCCTGCAACGTAGAGGCAGGGGCTTCGGGGGTTTCTCCTCTGGCCACTGCAACCAGCCATTCGACCGCCTGCTCAATGAGCAGCTCATTTTGGATGCGTCGCTTGGCGGACGGTGTAGAAAGCGCCCTGCGCAAGCTGCCCTCCGGATCCTGGACGGAGCGCGCCATCTGATCGATTTGAGCGTCGATTTGTGTATCTTGGACTTGCAAGTCCTCCTGTTGCACGATTTTACCCAGGGCCAGTGCCCGCTTAACCCGCCGCTCGGCACGAGCCCGGAATTCCTCGCGCTGCTCCCCTTCGGTTCTTGCTTCTGCTTTCAGGAAGGTCTCCAGCTTTAGGCCGCGCGCTTCGAGTTGGTGAACCAGATCGTGCATCAGGTCATCGATCTCCTGCTCGGTCAGGAGGGGCGGAAAACTGATCTTGGCCTGATCGACCAATTGCCCAATCACCTCTTCGGCATACGCAGCCTCCGCCTCCCGCTCGGCGCTCTCGGCCAAGCCCTGCCGCACCTTGATCCGCAAGTCCAACAAATCTACGTAGTCGCCTAGACTGCGAGCCAGTTCGTCGGTCCAAACTGGAACCATTCTGGATTTCACCTCGATGAC
>CAYHJH010000129.1:0-5196 GCA_964356605.1 uncultured Anaerolineaceae bacterium | reverse complement strand
GTAGTCTGCGGCCCGGCGAGGTTCTGCGGAGTGCGGTCGAAGTAGTTGGCCAGCTCCCCATCCCCGCGGCCCTGCGGCCCATGGCAGAGCTGGCAGTGGATGTTGTAGAGGATCCGGCCCCGTTGGATGGACACCTCGTCGGCTGGCACAGGGTTGACTGGAAACTCCTCCGGGATGCCTGAGAGCCCCTGCACCGGAACCGCCCCCTCGGGAGGAAGCAGCCGAGGCCCCTCTTCATAAGATAGGGAGATTTGACGGGCCATGTCGGTGGGGAAAGGGATCTTGACCACTTCAAAAGTGAAGAGCAGGCCCACGACAAAGGGCGTCAGGAGCACTGCGATCATGAGCAGGCCGCGGCGAAGGCGCGGATTCATAGTGTCATGCGCTCCGGCTCGGCCACATCATGGGCCTGATGGGCCTCGAGGAGTTGGCGGACTTCGGCTTCGAGCCCCGCCGGGAACTCGAGCAGCACGGCCAATTGGCCGTCGGTAACAAGCTTGTGATAGGGAGCCGGTCCGAATCGTGGGAAGTCCATTTCCCAGAGAACACCCAGGAACGTCGAGACGATGGTGGCCATCATGGTGAAGACAAAGACGATCACGGCCGCCGGCGGAAAGCCGACCGGCGGATGGCCGCCCACGTCCAACCGGTACAGATGCGGCGTGATGACGGCCAGGAACAGGCCGATCAGCATTCCCCCAAGCGCCCCGGCCAGAACGATATACGGGAGCCGCAGCCACGTTCGATGGCGCCCGATTGCCTGCTCGGGGTAAGGCACGCCGGTCATCACGGTAACTTTGTCCTCCGGGATGCCGAAGGCGTGCAGAGCGTCGATCGCTTCGGCGGTCTTGGTGCTCTCGTCAAACAGGGCGATCAGGCTCTTCGAATCCGTCATCCTGGGTGATCCGTATCGCATCGCCAGACGCGCGTTTCCAGGTGCATCAGGTCGCGGTCACCAGCATGCCTACTCAATCTCCGCCGCCGTCGGCACCAGCAGTCGGCCGATACGGCGCAGCGTGTAGCGCAGCCGACCCTCTTTGATCTCCCATACCGGCACGTAGGGGACGATCCGTGAGAAAAGCGTATATAGCAGCGCGAAGCCCGCGAAAGTCATGACGACGATGCTCACTTCGACCCACGTTGGCCGATAGTCGCCCCAGTTGAAGGGGAGGTCGTTCCGCTGCAGGGTGCCTACTACGATCAGCAGGCGTTCGGTGTACATCCCCACGTTCACCAATAGGGTGGCAGTCAACAGGAGCCTGGGAGTGGTGCGCACCTTCCGGCTGACCAACAGGCCGATCGGGATCAGGTTGGCGGCCATCTGCAAATAGAAGAGGGGGGCGAGGCGGCCGCTGACCTCCTCTTGAATTAATTCGCGTGTGACGGGCTCGTTCCCATACCACTCCACCAGAAAGCCCGAGAACCAGAAGTAGGTCCAAAACAAGCCAGCCATCATCACCAGCTTGCCCAACGCGTCAAAGTGTTCGGCCCGCAGGAACTCCTGCAGGCGCATGGCCCGACGCACGATGACGAGGATGGTGGCCAGCGCCGCCAGGCCGGAGTAGATGGCACCCACCACGAAATAGGGGGCGAAGATGGTGCTGTGCCAGCGCGGCTGGATCGTCACCGCGAAGTCCCACGACACAATCGAGTGCACGGACAGGAAGATCGGGATGATGGCCACCGAAAAGATCCCCAGAGCGCGATGGAGCTTGTGCCACTCGGCTTCGGTGCCGCGCCACCCGAGCGCCAGCCCGCGGTAGAGTCGGTAGCGCCAGCTGTCGGTGTGATCGCGCGCCATGGCCAGATCGGGGATCAGCGCCAGGTAAAGATACAGGATCGAGCCGATCAAGTAGGTGGAAATGGCCACGAGGTCCCACATGAGAGGCGACTGGAAATTGGGCCACATGAAGCGGTTGTTCGGATAAGGGATCATCCAGTAGAACTTCCACACCCGGCCCAGGTGAATGAGAGGGTAGAGCGCAGCCATCATCAGGGCGAACGCGGTCATGGCCTCCGCGCCGCGGGTGATCGGCCGGCGCCAGTCGGCTTTGAGCAGGCGCAGCACGGCCGAGATCATTGTCCCCGCGTGGCTGATGCCGATCCAGAACACAAAGGTGGTGATGAAAAGGGTCCAGTAGACCGGCCGGTTCTTCCCGGTGACACCAATCCCCCAGTAAACCAAGTAGCCCCAGGCGAACAGACCCCAGGCGACCAGCGCTCCCAGGCCCGCCACGACCGCCCAGAATCCCCGACCGGTCTGGATCATCGGCTGAAGGACCGCCTGATTGATCTCCGCGTCCGTGCGCTCGGCGAGGAGCAGCCGTTCGTCGTACTCGCCCGCCGACGCTGTCGGTCGGTCGTCCTCTGTCGGCCGTCGACCCTCAGACATTCGTCTCGCCTCCCTTGAGATAGATCACTGCCGGGTCGGTGCCCAATTCCTCCAACAGCCGGAAGCTGCGATGGCTGCGCGCCAGCTGGCTCACTCGGCTCTCCGGGTCGTTCAGGTCTCCGAAGGCCAGCGCTCCGGGGGGACAGGTCTGAACGCAGGCCGGCTCAATCTCTCCGTCCGTGGGCTCGCGGCCCTGCGCCCGGGCATCGAGTTCAACCCGTCGGATGCGCTGGATGCAGAAGGTGCACTTCTCCATGATGCCGCGCGAACGCACCGTGACGTCCGGGTTGAGCTGCTCGGTGAGCGGTTCGGGGAACTCTGGCCTGAACCAATTAAAGGTGCGGACTTTGTACGGGCAGGCAATGCCGCAGTAGCGTGTGCCGATGCAGCGGTTGTAGATCTGCGCGTTCAGCCCTTCCGGGTTGTGGTATGTGGCAAACACGGGGCACACGGGCTCGCACGGCGCCTCGCCACACTGCTGGCACATCACCGGCATAAAGCGCGCCTTCACGTTGGGGTACTCGCCTTCCCAGAAGCGCTGGATGATGATCCAGTGCATCCAGCGCCCGTAGGCGGCCTGCTTCTCGCCCGCAACGGGCACATTGTTCTCGGCATGGCAGGCCACAACGCAAGCCTGGCAGCCCGTGCAGCGGTCCAGGTCAACGATCAGTCCCCAGCGAGGCCCGCTCTCAGCCAAGGGTTTCACGCCCTGCGCCATCCAGACTCTCCAATCGCGCCAGGGTCTGCCTGCGGCCAGTGGCCTCCAGACGCACGCGGGTTGCCCCCCACGCCAGCGCTCCGCCGTCAGCCGCGGCAATCGGCGCTACCAGGTCGAGTGGATTGGACCCACGCCGCTGGGCAAACCGGCCGTAGTCCGTGTGCCCCTGACCCACTGGAATGGCGACTACCTCCGGGTGAATCCCTGGGTAGACGACCACCGGCGCCTCGAGTTCCCCATGCGGTGAGATCACCCGGACGATGTCGTCGTCTCCAATGCCGAGCGATCGGGCGACCTCCGGGTTGAGTTCGACCCAGGTACCCCAGCGGGCGGTGGTCATTGGGTCAGGGGTCTCTTGCAGCCAGGGCAGGTTCGCGCCGCGGCCATCGGACAGGGCGACCGACGGGTAGGGAAGCAGGTGGAAGGGGTAGGTCTGCTCGTCACCCACGAACTCAGGCGCGACGACAGGTAGGGGCTGGATTGCCGCGTCCGTCACCTCCGGCTCGCGCGGCAGCTCCTTCTCCGACCACCAGCCGCCGTATTGCCTCCAGAGCGCAAAGAAACCTGCCGGAGTGTCGGCATCGTAGGCTCCCAGGCTGGAGCCGTATAGGTTGCGGACGGTTTCTTCCAAGAATGAGACCTCGTCCGGCCAGGGAAGCGCCTCGGACGGCCGGCCGCCCAGTCGGGCGGCCAGGGCGAGGAAAACGTCCGCGCTGGCGCGGGTGTCGTACACCGGACGCACGACCGGCTGCTGGCCGCTCACGGCCGGCCGATCGGCTCCCGGTTCCGGCACCTGGTAGCCCCACGATTCCAGGTATGAATGGTCGGGCAGGATCAAGTCGGCCCGCACGGCGGTTTCGTCCACAAATGAGCCGAAGGAAACGACATACGGCACGCGCTCGATGGCCGCGGCGAACCCCGCCGCAGCCGGCAGTTCGAAGACGGGGTTGCCGCCAACCGCGAGCAAGAGATCGACCTCGCCGGCCTGCATCTGTTCGATCAGATCCTGCACCCGGGCGAAAGAGTCCACCTTCGCCGTCTGGCGAAGCACTGAGATAGGCCCAGGGGAGGAGAGAAACACCCCGCCCACTCGTCCCACTTGAGCCACGACATGATTCAGCGCCTGCACCGCCAGCATGCTCGCGGCGCCGTTCTGTTGTCCGGCCAACGAGCCTCCTGGGATGGCAACCGGGTGCTCGGCATCGGCGAACAGCCGGGCCAGTTGGCGTAGAGTCTCGATCGGCACCTGGCTGGCCATCGCCAATTCAGTCGCGTCCACATCCTGATACAGCACCGCGTGGGGGCGATGGCTGCCGACGTGCCCGAGTCGTTCCTCAACAATGATTCGGCCGAGGGCCAGGGCGACAAACCCTTCGGTGCCAGGCCGCAGCGGGATCCACCGGTCCGCGGAGGCGGCCGTGGCGGAAAGGCGCGGCTCGAACTGGACCAGCAAGCCGCGGCCGCCGAAGGGCCCTTGGCGCATGTTCCCGTAGGCATAACTCTGAGCCACTGGGGACATCCAGGTCTCGAGGAAGTTCGCCCCGAAGGAGAAAACGACATCGGCGCGGCCCAGGTCGTAGACCGGCAGCTCAGCCGCCCCGAAGAAGACCTCTGACAAGCGTGCGGCGGCCGCCCGGCCTTCGAGAGCAGAGTGGAGGTCGAATATCACCGGGGGAGGTGCACCGAGCGACTCCAGCAGGAGGGAGAGCAGCCGGTAGAGGTGGTCAGGCATCAGCCCTCCCAGCACCGCGAGCCGGCCCGGGTCGCTCAGGGCCCGGATCCTCCCGGCCAGGAGATCCAGTGCCTCGTCCCAGTACAGCGGTTCAAACTGGCGGGAGCCGCGGCCCCCGGTCTGACGGACCGCGTTCCTCAGCCGGTCGGGATGGTAGAGCACCTGTAGGCCCGCCTGTCCACGGGCGCACAGCTTCCCCCGGTTTAAGGGGTGGAGTGGGTTGCCCTCGATCTTCTTGGCGCGGCCATTGATCACTCGCACGATGATCCCGCACCCGGCCGGGCACTGGCGGCAGGTGCTGGCGTACCAGACCGCCCGCCCGGGGAGCACGTTCTCGGGTGGGCGGACGAAAGG
>CAYHJH010000128.1:0-5249 GCA_964356605.1 uncultured Anaerolineaceae bacterium | reverse complement strand
GTGCGGCGGCGATTTTATCATAGGGGTCAGGATCGACCGCTGCGGACGCCTCGGATTGGGTGAGCTTGCTCAGCCAAGCGCCTCGAGCTGGCGAATGGCCTGGTCAATGCGGGCAAGAACAATCTGCTTGCCCAGCAACTCCATGGTCTCGATCAAGGGTGGGCTGACACGTTGCCCCGTCACCGCGACTCGAAGAATGCCAAACAGCTGCCCGACCTGGAGACTAAGCTCGTTTGCCAGTTCGCGCAGCGCAGCCTCGAGAGGTCCAACCTCCAGCCGCTCGAATCCGGAAATCAGTACGCGAGCCCGTTTGGCGGCTGCAGCTGAGTCGGCCGCACTGAGTGTTTGCCCGATCAAGTCTTCCGGAGCCGGCGAGACGGTTTCTTCGAACAGGAAGCCGGCCATCTCTACCGCCTCGTCAAGCGTTCGGATGCGCTCCTGGATCAGCGGCGTGACGCGGAGCAGGTCGGCCTCGGTGACCGCGAGGCCTTGCCCCTGAAAGATTGGGGCCAATCTCCCGCTCAAGTCGACAGTCGAAAGGCCTCGGATGTGGACCCCGTTGAAGTGATCGAGTTTGCTGTAATTCACCGCGGCCGGGCTCGGGTTGAGCCGATCCAGGCTGAACTTCTCAATCAGATCGCTCAGGCCAAACCGCTCGGTCCGATCGTCATAGGACCAGCCCATTAGCACCAACCAGTTGATCACTGCTTCCGGAACGTAGCCCATGTCGCGCAGATCTAAAGGGTAGATCGAAGAGGCGCCAGTCACCGCGTGACGTTTGCTCATCTTGCCCTTGCCGGAAGGATTGAGGAATACCGACAGGTGGATCCAGATTGGCTGCTCCCAACCGAAGGCCTGGTAGATGAGGACATGCAGCGGGAAGGTGGGAAGCCACTCGGAGCTGCGCAGCACGTGGCTGATCTTCATCAGATGGTCGTCGACCATGGCCGCGAGGTGGTAGACCGGAAGCCCATCGGACTTTAGCAGGATGGTGTCGTCCAAGGTGGGGTTGTCGACCGTGATCTCGCCGCGCAGCAGATCGACCGCGGTGGTGCGACCGTCTTCAGGGACCGCGAAGCGTACGACGTACGGCTCGCCACCTGCCCGCCTCGCGGTGGATTCACGTTCGCCCAACCGGCGACACAGGCCATCGTACTGCGGCGGTTCTTTTCGGCGCTGTTGGTCTTGCCGAAGCGTGGCCAGCCGTTCTGGAGAACAGAAACAATAGTAGGCCCGGCCGCGTTCGACCAGCTGCTGAGCGTGTTCGCGATAGAGCTCCACCCGCTCGGACTGCCGGTAGGGGGCATATGGGCCGCCGATGTCGGGACCTTCGTCCCACTCAAGCCCAAGCCAGGCGAGCGACTCCAAAACCTCTTCCTCCGAACCCGGAACAAAGCGCTTGCGGTCGGTATCCTCGATCCGAATAATGAACTGACCGCCGGTCTGGCGAGCCAGCAAGTAGTTGTAAAGAGCCGTTCGGGTTCCACCGATGTGGAAGCGCCCGGTCGGAGATGGGGCGTATCGGACCCGGGCAGGTCTGGGTTCAGTCACGTGAGGTATTCAGGATCTCGGGTACTTAGGCTTAGAGCTCGATGCGTTTGTGACGCAGCATTACGCTCTCGACCAGGCCAATCCCGAGCAAGCTGGTCAGCAGGGAGGAACCCCCATACGAGAGAAACGGCAAGGGAAGCCCGGAGACGGGCAGCAAGTTCAAGTTCATGCCGATGTTGAATGAGGCCTGGAAGAGCAGCAGGATTGCGACACCATAGCAGATCAATGCGCCAAACGAATCCCTGGCCATCCGTGCGGCTCGCAGACAACGCGCGATGACAAACATCAAGAGCAGCAGAGCGATGACTGCTCCAACGAAACCAAACTCCTGCGACATGGAGGAGAAGAGAAAGTCGGTGTGTCGGACTTTGAGGAACCGCAGCTGCACCTGAGTGCCGCTCCCGTAACCCTGCCCAAGCAGGCCGCCCGAGCCAATGGAGATTAGGGCCTGCTCGACGTTATAGGTCGCGCCAAAGCTCTCTGCCGGGTGCGGGAACAGGAAGTTGATCATCCGGGCCATTTGATAATTTCTGATGAAGAAGAAATCCTCCCCCTGCGGATATCCTTCCAGGAAGTAGCGTGCCACCAGCGGAGTCACGAGCACCGCCACGATGGCGACGGCGCCCAGCATGATTGCTAAGTACTGTAGCCGGGTTCCGGCTGCCCAAACCATCGCCAGCCACACCACCAGCAGCACGACCGCAGTGCTGAGATCGGGTTGACCGAGGATGAGCACTGCTGGCAGCCCCGCGAGAGCCAGGCTCTTCAACAGGGTTCCCGGCGTGTCAGTCCGGTTCCGAGCCAGGTAATCGGCCAGAACCAGGATCATAAGGATCTTGGCTAGCTCGGACGGTTGAATAGTCACCGTCGCTACTTGAAACCAGCGGGCCGCCCCAAAGCCTGCGACGCCGGCGATCCGGATCAGCGCCAGCAGCACCACGGTAAGTACGTAGATCGGGCGAGCGAAGGCTGACCAGAGCCGATAGTCAACCGCCGCGACAGCCAGCAACAGAAACAGGCTGACGAGACCATAAACCGCCTGGCGCGCCACTACGTTGAGCTCGATCAACTCTGGATTTCCGGCGACGGCGGATCGAATCATGGCGACGCCGGCGATCGTTAGAACGCCGACTGCCCCCAGCAGCCAGATATCGAAGTGGCGCCAGATTCTGCCCGAGACCTGCATGGACTAACGCTTCTTCCGGCTCGTGCGTTGGGCTAGCGGAATGTCGGCCACCAAGCGCTGGCGGCGTCGCTCTTTGGTCAAGGACACGGTTACTCCCTCGCGGTCAATCTCGACGTGCCGGGAGATGGCTGCAATCAACTCGTCCTTGAGCGCCTCGAGGGTGGTGGCGCTGATCCCAGCTCGATCGTGAACGAGCACGAACTGTAGCCGTTCTTTTGCGGTATGGGCCGAGCCCCGCTCCCGCCCGCGCAGCCAATCGAGGATCATGCTGGTTGCCCTCCTGCCCGAACCATACGGGAGATCCGCCGCAGAAATCCATCTTCTGCCGCGAATTCATCGATCGGGACTTGTTCTCCCATGAGCCGGCGAGCGATCGCTTGAAATGCCCGTCCCGCGCGACTGCGTCCGTCCAGTGCAATTGGAGAGCCCTGGTTGGAGGACATGAGCACCCGCTCGTCCTCCGGCACCACCCCAATCAGCTCGATCGCCAGCACGTCCAGCACATCCTCCGAGGTGAGCATTTCACCGCGGCGAACCATCTCCGGTTTGACCCGGTTAAGGATGAGCTTGGGCGGGTCCTTCTCCGCCGCCTCGATCAGTCCGATGATCCGGTCGGCGTCTCGAACTGCCGATACCTCCGGATTGGTGACGATCAAGACGATATCCGCTGGAGCCAGGGCGTTGCGGAAGCCGCGCTCGATACCAGCGGGGGAGTCGATCAAGATCCAATCGTTGTCCTTCCGCAGCTGAGCCGTCACCCGGATCATGTCCTCCGGTGAGACCGCGGTCTTATCCCGAGTCTGGGCGGCCGGAATCAGGAAAAGGTTGGGAAGGCGCTTGTCCTTGATCATCGCCTGGCGTAACTTGCAGCGTCCTTCCACGACATCGACCAGATCATACACGATTCGATTCTCCAGCCCCATCACCAGATCCAGATTCCGCAGCCCGATATCCGCATCGATACACACCACGCGATTGCCCGCAGCTGCCAAGGCGGCTGCGATATTGGCTGCGGTGGTGGTCTTCCCAACCCCACCTTTTCCCGAAGTTACAGTAACAACCTTTGCGCCCATCCTGCTCGTCACCTCCTCCTGGTCAACTTGTTTTCCACGCCTCTGCAACCAAGTTCCCATCCTTCAAGTAAGCCTTCTCTGGCCGGGGCTTTCCTTTGCGCTCCGGAGAGACGGTGATATGGCCACCGATGCGAAGCTGGGTCGGGGACAGGTCCAGCGCGCAGACGACCGTCCTGTCATTGCCAGTCGCGCCGGCGTGAACCACGCCGCGCAGGCGGCCCCAGACTACGACGTTCCCCCCGGCCACAACTTCGGCTCCCGGGTTTACGTCGCCAAGGATCACGACGTGTCCTGGATGCCGCACTTTCTGCCCGGATCTCAGTGTGCGCTCAACCAGCAACGCCTGATCCCCTTCAGGGTCGAAGGAGATCGGTTCAAGGTCTCCGTTTTCACCTAACTTGGGTCGGGGGACTTCGAGCGCCAGCCCAAGATTGGCACCGGCTGAGCGGGTGGCTTCGGAGGAGCTGAGAATCCCCGCAAGCGCAACCTCTCGCTCCTGGAGCTCGTCCCGCAATCCGCCCAATTCGGCGGCGCTCAAGCTGCGCCCGGCGACCTGCAGGACCAAACGGGCCCCCCGAAAGAATTCGCCCCGCTCGTCGATCGCCTGAAGCAGGGAAGGGCGGACGACTTGCCAGGCGCCTTCCGGAACCGTCACCAGCAATCCGTCGCCGATGCCCTTGATCGCTAGCGGCGTGCCCATTGGGTTAATGGGCGGCGATTTTAGCACCCTGGAGAGCCTGGCGCCAGTAGGGGGAGTCTAGGGAGCGGCGTCGATCGCCTTGAGCTGGAAATAAGCCTCCAGCACCTGCTTGACGATCGGACCAGACGTCACGGCGCCTTCGCCGCCATTGTAGACAAAGGCGACTACGACAATCTCCGGGTTCTCAAATGGGGCAAAGGCGGTATACCAGGAGTGGGTTGGCCAGTTACCGGGGATACATAGGCCGCGGCGGAAGGCGGTGTCGTCGCAGAATTCGCCGGTGCCTGTCTTGCCGCCTGAGGAGATCCCGTCTAGTTGGGCGTAGTCGTGAGCGGTACCTTCATCGTCCTCGACAACGAGCCGCATCCCCTCCCGCACCAGATCCAGCACGCCCGGGCCAAGCAGGATGTCGGGGGACTCGGGGTGCTCGGCAATGAGCAGTTCCCGCACGTCCGGTGGTAGGCTCGGGCAGTCGGCGGCGATCTCGCTGCTCGGAATCCGTACGCCGTCACCGATGTCCCACAGCACACACGGGTCGTAACGCTGGATGAGATTGCCCTCTCCATCCAGTACGTCCCTGACCACGTGCGGCCACATCACCCTGCCTCCGTTGGCCAATGTGGCGATGGAATTCAACACTTGCAGCGGCGTGGCGCCGACGAAGCCTTGTCCGACAACCGTGTTGTAGGTGTCGCCGGTTGACCAGCTTTCGCCGAGATTGAGCCGCTTCCAATCCTCG
>CAYHJH010000127.1:0-5266 GCA_964356605.1 uncultured Anaerolineaceae bacterium | reverse complement strand
CCCGGGAGGTACACGCGGGCGGTGATTTTGCATAGCAAACTTGACATTATATGTCGCCGGGGTCTAAAATAGTGAAGGTACACACAAACGGAATTGGGCCCGCGAGAACCCGGGCCAGCCCGAGTCCAAGCAAGGAGGAGACGACCGATGCGCTTCGAGTTGCCGCAGCTCCCCTATCCCCTTGATGCACTGGAACCGCATATCGACGCCCGTACGATGGAGATCCATCACGGGAAACACCACGCCGCCTACACCAACAATCTTAACAACGCCCTCGATTCGGCACCTGACCTGTCGGGGAAATCGATCCACGAGATCCTGGGCGACCTGGAAGCGGTGCCAGAAGGGATTCGAATGGCGGTCCGGAACAATGGGGGCGGATTCGCCAATCACAATCTGTTTTGGACCAGCATGGGCCCAAATGGCGGAGGGGAGCCGAGCGGTGCAGTCGGCAAGGCGATCGCCAGCGCCTTCGGCGACTTCGCGAAATTCAAGGATGAACTGACCAAGGCCGCGGTCACCCGGTTTGGGAGTGGATGGGGTTGGTTGGCGGTGGATTCGGGAGGCGGCCTGAAGGTGCTCTCCACTCCAAATCAGGACTCACCGATCTCCCAGGGGATGACTCCGATCCTGGGAGTGGACGTTTGGGAGCACGCGTATTACTTGAAGTATCAGAATCGACGGCCGGACTATGTGGCCGCATGGTGGAACGTCGTCAAATGGGACGAAGTTGGAAAGCGCTACGGCGAAGCCACCGGCTGAGCTCTCGTTAACCAAGATCCTGGAGGATCTGAATGACTCACGTCATTACCAGCTTGTGCCTGAGAGATGGTTCATGCGTGGATGTCTGCCCGGTGGAGTGCATCATTCCCGGCAAACCGGTTGAACAATGGCCCTGGTTCTACATCGACCCCGACACCTGCATCGACTGTGGCGCCTGCATCCCCGAGTGTCCGTACCTTGCCATCTTCACCGAGGAAGAGTGTCCGGCAGACTATGTGGCGAAGGGCGGGGAGGTCCAGAGCATGCCGGCCGGTACGCCCGGGTTCGATCAGCCCTGGGACGGACAAGACGAGCATGGCAAACCAGTGCATGTTTTCGCAACCCGCACAGTGCCGGCCGGCGAAAAGGTCGACCTCACGCCGGACATCCAGCCCAATTACGAGTATTTCAAGACCGGCTTGGGGTACAAGGCGCTGGATGCGTAGCAGGATCTTGTGCCAGTGAACCGAGGGAGCCTTCGGGCTCCCGTTTTTTTTCTATAATTCACGAGGTCCATCCATGAGAGGAGAACTGTGAGCGGGACGCGAACGGAGAAGGACTCCCTGGGAGAGATTGAGCTGCCGGGTGAGGCGCTCTACGGTGGCCAGACCATGCGGGCCGTGCGCAACTTTCCAATTTCGGGTTTGCGGCCATGGCGAGCCTTCATCTGGTCGATGGGCACAATCAAACGGGCCGCGGCTGAAGTGAACGCCGAACTCGGGCTGCTCGATCGGGAGGTGGCGGAAGCCATCGCCCAGGCGGCACAAGAAGTGGTCGATGGAAAATGGGACCAGGAATTTGTCGTGGATCCGTTTCAGGCCGGTGCCGGCACCAGCCACAACATGAACACCAACGAGGTCATCGCTAACCGCGCCACCCTTCTGCTGGGCGGCGCGCTGGGCGAGTATCGAGTCCATCCGAACGACCATGTCAACATGGCCCAGTCCACCAATGACACCATTCCGACCGCAATCCGGCTGGGTTGTCTTTGGCGACTTGGGGAGCTACTGCAGGCGGTCGAGGGGCTGGCCGCGGCGCTGCGGGAGAAGGCGGTGGAGTTCGACGATATCGTGAAGTCCGGTCGGACGCACCTGCAGGACGCCGTGCCCGTGCGATTGGGGCAGGAATTCGGCGGCTATGCCACGGCCGTGGCTCGGGACGCGGCCAGAATTCGGCGGGCCGGAGAGGGGCTGCAGCGGCTCGGCATTGGAGGCACCGCGACGGGCACCGGCCTGAACGCCCACCCGGCCTATGCCCGAGGCATGGTGCAACGGATCGCTGAACTCACTGGCCTGGCGGTGACCGCCTCCGAGGACTTGTTCGAAAGCATGCAATCGATGGCCGACTTGGCCGACTTCTCAGCCTCGATCCGCACGCTGGCCATCACGCTCACGCGCATCGCCAACGACTTCCGGCTGCTGAGCTCTGGTCCGGCTACCGGTCTGGACGAGATCCGACTTCCCGCGGTGCAACCGGGCTCGAGCATCATGCCGGGCAAGGTGAATCCGGTGCTGCCTGAGATGGTCAACATGGCCATGTATCACGTGATCGGATGCGACCTGACCGTGGCGCTCGCCGCACAGGCCGGGCAGCTCGAGCTGAACGTGATGATGCCGGTCCTCGCGCACAACCTGTTCGAGATGATGCAGGTCACGATCGGTGCGGTGCGGGCCTTCACGGAACGCTGCGTGCGCGGGGTGCGCGCGAACCGGGAGAAGGCCGAGGGCTGGTTGGAAAGGAACGCCATCATCGTCACGGCCTTGAATCCGGTGATCGGGTACGCTGCGGGAGCCGAGCTGGTGAAGGCGGCTCTCTCTCAGGGGAAGACCGTGGTCGAGGTCGCGAGGGACCGGCTAAGCAAGGGCGAGCTCCTGCATCTCGACGACAGCCAGCCGGTCACGCCTGCGGAGCTTGACGCAGTTTTCAGTGATCTGCGGAGGCTCACCGAAGGCGGCATCATCGCCTGAGACCTGACGAACGCGGCCTAAGCATCCTGCTAGGTGAGCAGCAGGATCGCGGCCAGGGCTGCCATCGACAGGCCGCCGAACTCGTAGATCGTCCTGCGGCCGGCCTGCCCCGTCACGTGCGCTCTGCTCAAGCCCATTGAGACGTAGGTAACCAGCCCGAGAATGAGCGCCGCCTGCATGGGGCGCAGCGGCCAGTAGTGCAGCCCCCACGCCAATTGCGCGGTAATCCATCCACAAGTGGTGGCATATGGCCAAATCGATCTGCGAGCGTGGGCCAAGCTGAGCAATCGCCAGCAGACACTGCCGGTCGCGGCGAAAAGGACTGGCACGCTGTAAACCGCCCGCAGGCCGCCAGCCCGAGCTGCGAAGGCGACCCCGATGATCAGCAGTACACCGAGGGTTCGGAGTCCCAGCCCAGCGGTGCCCGCTCTAGGGTCGTCCGGATCAAAGACCACAAATTCCCCATATAGCACTACGTAAAGCAGCAGGCCCGCAAGCCCCAGTCCGATCAGCCAGGCCGGCCCCACCGGCAGCGCGGCCAGGATCGCTCCAGCTCCGAGCGCCGCCATCCCTGGTAGGACCCGCGGCTCGAATCCCACCGATCGACCAAGCGGGTGCGAAGCCAAGATCCAGTCGATGCCGGTGGCGGCCAGCGCGCCCGCCATGCTAAGCATCACGAAGCGCGCATCGAACTCAATTCGCAACAGCAGCCCGAACAGCTCGAATTCGAGCGCCCTGGAGGGCAGCTCGATGATGCGAATCAGGCCATAGGCCAGCAGGATCAGCGCGATCAAAGCGCCGGCTCGATCGCGATCTGGACTTGGGAGTAGAGTGCCGCGCTCGAGTTCCCGATCCACGGATCCTACGATCGCAGCCGGGCCAAGAAAATCGTTGCGACGTACCCGAGTCCTTGGCGGAAAAACTGCCACAGGCTGGGCATAGACTTCGAGATCCCTTTAGTCCGATCGACCAGCGTGTAGGGAAGCTCCAGGACCTTCAGGCCGCGCTTCCGGCAGCGGTAGATGAAGTCGATAAAGTAGGCGCCATAGCCGACCGGCATGAGCGTCACCTGATCGAAGACCTCCCGCCGCACCACGATGAATCCGCTGTCGTAGTCTTTCACGCCTCCTCCCAAGATGGCAGAGGCCAGCCCATTGACCCAGCGGCTCGTGACCACCCGCAGCCGCGGACGTGCGTCGGACCCACCTTCAACGTAGCGAGAACCAATCACGACGGAATATTCATGAGTGCGGCGGATCATCTCTGTCAGCAGCTGGGGCGGCATGCTGAGGTCGACGTCCATCCAACCCACAATCTCGCCACGCGACTCGATGATCCCGCGATTGATGGCCGAAGCGAGGCCGCGAATTCCCTCTCTGCGCACGACCTTTACACGCGGGTCGCCGAGTTCTCCCACCAGTTTCCATGTTTCATCCGGCGAATCGTCATCCACGACGATCACTTCAACCGGGTCGGGAACTGCCTGAAGCACCGCGGTGACCGTCTCGAGGATGTTCTCGCGCTCGTTGTACGTGGGGAGGATGATCGAGACCAGGCCGCGGGCGTGAGGTTCAGCGGGCGCGGGCACAGAAGAATGCATTCCAGGTAGTGGAGTCAAGCAGGGAGTCGAGATCAGGGAAGGGATGTAGTCCGACCAGCTCGAGCTCGGCTTCGGCCAGGAATCGCTCCAACTCTTGTGGAAAGAAAAAGCGCATCCTGTGGGTCTCTTCCCCAATTAGCGCCTCTGCCTGGCCGTTGACTTGCGTGAGGCGGTAGTGGACCGTGGCCAAATGCCGGCCGAGGTCGAGCTCGGTGGTTGCCGAACGAACGAGTCCAACCCCTCCAAGCTGGACACGTTTGACGCGATCAGAAGGAGCCACCCTGAGCACCGTAGGTCCGTACCAAAAATCTCCCGCCAGCAGGCCGCCGGGTCGAAGGTGGAGCCTGGCGGAGGCAAGCGCTCCCTGAACGTCCGAGTCGCTGGTCTGGTAACCGAGCACGGCGAACATCATGAGGGCCGCGTCGAATTGCCGGCCCAGATCCAGGTCGCGGATGTCGCCTCGAAGGAACTCCGGTGTCGCGCTCGCCGGTTTCTGCTTGGCTTCGCGCAGCATGGCCTCGGAGGAATCCACTCCGGTGACCAGGTATCCCCGGGCGGCGAGTGGGAAGGCATGGCCACCCGTACCGCAGCCCAGGTCCAGGAGCGAGCGTATCGGTTGCTGTCCATAACGGCGGAACGCCTGCTCTAACAGGGTACATTCCGCCTGATAGTCCTTGTCGGCATAGAGCCGATCGTACTGCGGCGCGTAGGATTGGCCGAAGGTGGTCACTGCAGCGATTTCATTGGGCGGGAACCCGTCGCCGCGAACCCAGAGGAGGCGCGGTACAGAGCTGCAACTCCTTTCGAGAGCGGGCAAACGTACCGCGGCCTGCCTTCACGCCAGCGCCTCGCGAACCGCCGCGCAGACGGTGTCGATCTGCTCTTCGGTGAGACTGAGGCCGGACGGCAGATATAGCCCCTGCCTGGCCAGCCGCTC
>CAYHJH010000126.1:0-5308 GCA_964356605.1 uncultured Anaerolineaceae bacterium | reverse complement strand
ACTCCCTGCACCCCATCGCCGTGAAGAGATCAGTCCTCGCACTATAGCGCTCAGATAAATTGACCAGGCGTGCTCAGATAAATTGACCGGCTGCGGGCCGGTTCCTTCCTTTTGGAGGCGGAAAAGGCGTAGCCTCTTGGTGAAAGCCTCAACGGTGCCAGTGTCAAGCTGGCGAGACCAGGAGGATACGCCCACATGTACGATAGCAAAGCTGGCGCCACCAGGCAATCAGTCACTTTCACCATTCTCAGCGAGAGTATCGGTTTTTTCTAGTCAGCCTCGGGCAGGAGTTTGAGTTTCGGCCCGACTGGTACCGCAAGAGCGAGGTCGTTCTGGAGTACTACGTTGTTCTGCGATCAATTCTGCGGCGGAATTCCCACTTACGATGTTGTCTGAAACGTTGCCGGCATTGCCGGATTTTCTTCATTACGCATCCCTGCAACGCCAGGCGTAAGGACTTGCGCTGTCCTTTTGGCTGCCGCGAAGCCCATAGCAGGGAGGATTCCACGCGCCGCAGCACAGACTACTACCGCACGGAGGAAGGCCAGCAGAAGAGGAAGATCCAGAACGGAAGGCGCAAGCGGCGGTCGCCAGAGAGGGTCAAGCCGGAAGCCAGCGAGTTATCCGCACCGCTGGTCGAGCATGTCCGGATGGTGGTTGGGCTGATCGAGCAGCGGCGCGTGAGCCGGGAAGAGGTTATGCGCATGCTCGCCAGGGTCTTGAGACAACACAGCCTGTTTATTGGCCACAGAAGCGACCATATTCCCAGTTTGAACGAAGCTTCTCCCTAGAGGTGGCGGATGATGGGCGAGGTGGAACTGGCGAGCTTGGACCTGCGGTATGAGAGCTACCGGTTGCGACAGCCGGCCCTGGAGGCGCGGCTGCTGGCCGCGATCGCGCAGCGCGGGATCGAGGAGCCATTGGAAGGCGTGGACCGGCAAGAGGGCCACATCCTGCTCAATGGGTTCAAGCGCTATCGCTGCGCGCGCAAGCTGGGCATCGCGCTGGCGCCGTACAGTTCACTGGGAGAAGACGAGGCCATGGGCATCATGAACCTGCTGCGCAACTCCAACGACAAGGCGCTGAGCATTCTCGAGCAGGCTGGGTTCATCGACGAGCTCAAGGGCCACGGGATGAGCGTGGCCGAGATCGCCACGGAACTATGCCGAAGCAAGGCCTGGGTGTCCATGCGGTCGGGGCTGATTGGCGAGATGGGCCCCAAGGTCCGCCGGATTCTCTTCGCCGGGGCCTTCCCCGTATACCCGTACATGTACACCCTGCGCCAGTTCATGCGCATGAACGGGGTTAAAAAGGGCGACGTCGAGGAGTTCGTGGTGGCGCTGAGTGGCAAGCGGCTCAGCGTGCGCGAGGTTGAACAGTTGGCTCAGGGCTATTTTCGTGGGCCCGCGGCGTTACGTGAAGAGATCCGCCGCGGCAACATCGCCCTGCCTCTAGAACGGTTGCGCGCGCTGCCTGAAGGAGCCGAGGGGTGCAATGAGTTCGAGCGAGCGATGCTCAATGACCTGGAGCTGACCCAGAAGTACATGCAGCGGGTGATGGGCAAAGCCCCTGACCGACGGCTGGCGACGCGGGCCTTTCAGGCGCAGGCGAATCTGCTGGCGGCGGGGATCTTGAGTCGGGCACCGGCGTTCTTTCAGACGCTGAGGGACCTCTTTGATCGAAGCGGACAAGCGTAAGGCGATCTTCCTCTTGCACCAAGAGGGGATGAGCCAGCGGGAGATTGGCCGTTGTCTGGGGCCCAGCCACAACACGGTGCGCGCGATCATCGAACAACAAGGTGCGTTTTCCCACCGCGGGCGCAAGGACAAGCGGCAGATCGATCCGGAGCTGCTGCGGCGGCTGTACGGGGAGTGTGACGGCTGGATCCAGCGGGTGCACGAGAAGCTGGTGGAGGAGCAGGCAATCTCGGTGTCGTATCCCACGTTGACGCGGATGCTGCGAGAGCTCGGTATCAGCAGTAAAGCCAAGACCAGGTGCGACCGGGTGCCGGATGAGCCGGGTGCCGAGTTCCAGCACGACACCACCGTTTATCGCCTGAAACTGGGGGATATTGTCAACCGGCTCGTCGCCAGCCTGGCCTACCTGCGCTACTCGAAGCGGCGCTATCTGAAGTTCTATCGCGCTTTCAACCGGTTCAAGATGAAGTGCTTCCTCCACGAGGCCCTGATGTTCTGGGGCTATGCGGCCAAAGAGTGCATCATCGACAACACGAATCTGGCGCGGCTGCGGGGGATTGGCCGCGAAGCGGTGATGGTCCCCGAGATGGAGGCCTTCGGCAAGCTCTACAGCTTCAAGTTCGTTTGCCATGAAAGGGGCCACTGCAACCGCAAGGCCGGCGAGGAGCGCAGTTTCTGGACAGTGGAGACCAACTTTCTGCCGGGCCGCAACTTCCAGAACCTGGAGGACTTGAACCAACAGGCCTTCGAGTGGAGCACCGTGCGCATGGAACAGCGCCCGCAGGGCGAGGCCGGGCTGATTCCCGCCAAGGCTTTCGAGCATGAGCGCAGCTACCTTGTCCCGCTGACACCCCATCTGCCCGCGCCTTATCTGGTCCACCATCGCGGCACGGACCAGTACGGCTATGCCGCCTTTGATGGCAACTACTACTGGGTGCCGGGCACCTCGCGGGACGAAGTCATGCTGCTGGAATACTCGGATCGGTTGAGCCTCTACCGGGCCGGCGCCTGCTTGGTCGAGTATCGCTTGCCCGCCGACGGCGTCAAGGGTGCGCGGACAAGCCCGGAGGGGCAGCCCAAGCCCCGCTACATGCCGCACAACCGCCGGCAACCCACGCAGCTGGAGGAGCAGCGCCTGCGCGCCCTGGGCCAGGCGGTGGACGCCTACCTGAATTTCGCTCTCAAGCCCAAGGGCATCGAGCGCCACGGCTGGCTGCGTAAGCTCTTTGCACTGAGCCAGAGCATGACCCCGGAGCTGTTCATCCGGAGCCTCGAACGTGCGCACAAGTACCGTATCACCGACCTTGGGACCCTCGAACGTATCGCCGTACTGTGCCTGCGCCAGGACACGGACCGGCTGCCCTGCGTCGAGATCGACGCAGGTTATCGGGATCGGGAAGCCTACCAGCAAGGGCGGTTGACCGACCAACCAAACCCTGCGCTCTATGACGAGACCTCGGAGGAGGCCGACAGTGAATGAGGAACTGGCAGCGAAGCTCAAGTACTTGCGTCTCGGCGGGCTGTTGGCCCACTGGGACGAGTATCTCAAACTCGGAGCGCAGCAGCGCCTTTCCCAGGGGCATCTGCTGACTCATATCGTGGCAGAAGAATACCGGATCAAGCGCGAGCATGCCCGGCAACTGCGACTCAAGCGTGCCCGCATCCCGGACCCGTTCGTGATCGAAACCTATCCGTTCGAACGCCAGCCGCATCTGAACAAGAAGATGATCATGGCCCTCTACGAGACCATGGAGTACATCAAGAACCGTCGCGGCATCATCTGGCTCGGTCCAACGGGCGTGGGCAAGTCCGGCTTGGCGAAAAGTTTCCTGATCCACGCCATCAATCAGGGTTATACCGGCAGGTACGTCCTGTTTGCCGACTTGGTCACGGAACTCTACCAATCCGTGGGGGACCACAGCGAGCACAAGCTCCTTCAGCACTACCTGGCCTGCGATTGTTTACTGATCGATGAAATAGGCTACGTGGAGGTCGAGCCGGTTCAGGTCGGGCTGTTCTTTACCCTGATGCAGCGGCGGCACAACAAGTCTTCCACGCTGATCACCTCGAACCTCGGGTTTGATGACTGGAGATCCTTCCTCAAGAACGACCACCTCACCGCCGCGCTCATCGACCGTCTGACCGAGACCAGCCACGTGATCAACATGCGCAAGTGCCTCAGCCTGCGAGCCAAGCTGAGCCAGCAAACATGAACTACCAACAGCTCCGGACCCGCGCCGATCTCGTCCGGGGACTGCCGCTGCAAAGCGTGCTGCTGGCCGCCGGAGCCCAGCCGGATCGGTTCGACAAAGCCAAATGGCATACCGGGCAAGGGGTTGTCTCCGTCACCGGCGCGAAATTCAAGAACTGGACCCGTGGCAGCGGCGGCGGCGGAGCCATCGACCTGGCGATCCATCTCAACCTCATGGGCTTCAAAGACGCCGTGCTGTGGCTCTGGCAGCGCTTCCCGGACCTGGGCGGCCCAGCACAGGCCCCGCCGGCCCCGCGGCCGGGCCTGAGACTACCCGTGCCGCAGGCCAACCAGCTCTGGCACATAAGGCAATATCTGGTGCGCGACCGCGCCCTGAATCCCGCCCTCATCGAGGACCTCATCCTGGCCGGTGAACTCTATGCCGACCAGACGGCTAATGCCGTCTTCCTGTTGCGGGGGGATGGCCAGAGGCCGGTCGGCGCCGAGCTCCGGGGAACCAGACCGCAGTCTTGGCACGGCCTGGCACCCGGATCCCGAAAGGACCTCGGTTACTTCTCCGTGCACGGCACCAACAACGAAGGGACGATCCTCTGCGAATCCGCGATTGACGCCATCAGTTGCTTCATGCTCCACCCCAGACATCATTGCCTGTCCACCGCAGGAGCCAGGCCCAATCCCCTGTGGCTCGCACCACTCCTCCGGCAAGCCTGGCCCCTCTACTGCGGCTTTGACGCGGATCAGACCGGCGACGACATGGCCCGCGCCATGATCGCACTCCACCCTGGCGTACAACGCTTGCGTCCTTCCCACCACGACTGGAACGACGTCCTCATGTCAGCCAGATAGATCCCGCGCTTTCCGCCACACTGCTTGAAAGAGGCTCCACTACCTGGAAAGAAAAACTCTGGCCCATGGCCCCGGCCGCGGTGCGTCAATCCATATGAACGCCCTCGGACAGCCCTCCTCCGGCAGCCATAACCAGTCTACTGCAGCTTTGACGACGACCAGCCGGCGACGGCATTACCGGCGTCTTGATGCTGCCGCACCCGACCGTGCGATACCTGCAACCTTCCACCCCTGCCCGACCGAAATCCTCAAGTCCGCCTACGGCCCCCGCCTCCCACCACCCTACTTGGAAGAAGCACCACCAACCTGGAAATAAGCACCGGCACACGACCTCCGCCGGTGCGTCAATTTATCCGAGCGCGCCTGGTCAATTTACCTGAGCGCCGTAGACTTCGGGGACGAGCACATGAGCGACGGCGCGGGCCTCGCCGCCGCGTGCGAGGGCCGTGACGGAGCGCCTTGGAACGGGCATGGTTCTACCCTCACCTCGCGACGATCGCCGCTCCTGGGGCAATCTGGCGCGTCGGAACAGGCTATTCACTGTACCTCTCCC
>CAYHJH010000125.1:1888-5311 GCA_964356605.1 uncultured Anaerolineaceae bacterium | reverse complement strand
GATTCGCGGGTGCCCTGAAAGGCGGCTAGGTTCTCGGTATGCGCATCAACATCGTTGGCGGGGGACCGGCCGGGCTCTTTTTTGCGCTGCTCATGAAGAAGCTCGACCCCTCGCACGAGATCGCAGTCTATGAGCGCGACCCTGCCGACAACACGTATGGGTGGGGCATCGTGCTGTCGGAACGCAGCCTGGCTACCTTGCGAGGCGCCGACTTTGAAAGCTATGTCGAACTGATGGAAGCGGCGCAGCTGTGGAAGAACGTTGAGGTGGTTCATCAGGGCGAACGGATTCCGGTAGGGGGCAACGAATTTTCGGGGATCGAGCGGCTTCGCTTTCTCAATATTCTGCATGGGCGCTGCCAGAAGTTGGGCGTCAAGCTGCAGTTTGAAGCCAACGTGGATGGACTGCAGCAAGTCTCAGATTGCGATCTCCTGGTCGGCGCCGACGGGTTGAAAAGCATCGTTCGGGAGGCCCATCGGGAGGCCTTTGGACCCCGCACACAGGAGCGACGCAACAAATACATCTGGTACGGCACGCCCAAGGCGTTTCATGCTCTGACAATGATCTTCCGCCCTCACGATGATGGCTTGTACATCGCCCATGCTTACAAGTTTCAACCCGAGCTGAGCACCTTCATCGTCGAGTGCGACGCGCTGACCTGGGAACGGGGCGGTTTCGATCGCCGCTCAGAAGAACAGACCGCCACCTATCTGGCCGAAGTCTTTGACCCGGAACTGGGGGGTGCACCGCTGCTGTCGAATCGCTCGCTCTGGTACAGCTTCCTGCTCGTACGCAATACAAAGTGGCACCACCAGAACGTCGTCCTGCTTGGCGACGCGTTGCACAGCGTCCATTTCTCCATCGGGTCTGGAACAACCCTGGCGGTTGAGGATGCGATTGCCCTGGCCGGTTCGCTGGCCCAGGAAGATACTGTCCAGGGTGCCCTTCAAGCCTTTGAGCGGATGCGCAAGCCCCGCGTGGATAGCCTGCAAGACGCCGCGCTGGACAGCTTGCTCTGGCTGGAGAACGTGAAAGAAGATCTCAACCTTCATCCGCTGTCTTTCACGTACAAACTGATGACCCGCAGCAACCGGGTGACCTACCGCCGACTCAAACAGCAAGACCCGGGGTTCATCAAGCGGTATGAAGACTGGCGGTGGGAGAACGAAGGCCCGATCCATCGTGAGTTCCTTGACCTATTTGAGAAGAAGGCCTACGCGCATCTGGCGACGCTGCTGAAAGACGGACGCCCGCACGTCACACCGGTCTACGCGGACTATGACGGTAGGCACATTCTCATCAACTCGACCAAGGGCCGGCAGAAGGACCTCAACATGGAGCGGCGCCGGAAGGTTTCACTCGAGATCACCGATCCAGACCAACCGCTGCGATATCTCGGGATACAAGGCGAAGTGGTCGAGATCACCGAAGAAGGAGCCGATGAGCATCTCGACAAGTTGGCGCAGCGCTACCATGGCAAGGAGCGCTACCCGGCAACCTGGCGGTTTCCGGGCGAGGTGCGGCGCATCTACAAGATCCGGCCGGACAAAGTAATTCACTGGGATCCCTTCGGTGGCTGGTGAACAGCAGAGGAAAAGAGGGCGGCGTGTCTGAATACCACTTTGAAGTTCAAGACGGGATCGGAGTCCTCACGTTCAACCGGCCGGAGGTGCTTAACGCCTTGACGCTCGAGCTTTATGCAGAGTATCGGGAGCTGCTCTACAAGCTGCAGTCCGACGAGCAAGTCAAAGTGTTGGTACTCACCGGCGCCGGTCGGGCCTTCTGCTCGGGAGGTGACGTGCATAAGATCATCGGCGAGCTGCTGGATGACGACATGCGCGCTCATCTGGAATTCACCCGCATGACCGGCGCGGTGGTCCGCGACATGCGGCTGCTGGACAAACCGATCATCGCCGCGGTGAACGGAGTGGCCGCCGGTGCGGGCGCGGTGATCGCGTTGGCCTGTGACCTGCGGGTGGTGGCCAGATCTGCAAAGTTCTCTTTCCTGTTCACCCAGGTCGGATTAACCGGAGCGGATATGGGCGCTGCCTACCTGCTGCCGCGGGTGGTCGGCATGGGGCGGGCGGCTGAAATCCTGATGTTAGCCGAAGAGATCGACGCCGCGACTGCAGAGCGGATCGGTCTCGCCAATCGGGTTGCAGATGATGAACTCCTGCTCCCGACCGCGCTGGACCTCGCCCGCAAGCTGGCCTCCGGCCCAGTCTTTGCGCTTTCCATGACCAAACGGATGCTGGAGCGCGAATGGAATATGGACCTGCTTGGCGCCCTGGAGAGCGAGGCCCAGGCGCAGGCACTGATGATGATGGGCCAGGACCATCGGTCGTTCTATGAGGCCTTCAAGCGCAAGCAGCGTCCGGAGTTCACGGGGAGATAGGATTGATGGCCCCAGCAATCACTCCTACGGATATCCCTCGTCCCTCGGGCTTCAGCTACGCCTTTAGCGCAACCGGGGACCGCAGCGTTTACTTCGCGGGCCACACTGCAGTCGATCGAGAGGGGCACATCGTCGGGCCAGGCGACGTCGTTGCGCAATTCGAACAGGCGTTGCGCAATCTGAAATCGACGGCTGAGGCGGCCGGGGTTGGCCTCGGGGACCTGGTCAAGCTCACCCTGTTCGTTACCGATGTGGAAGCGTATAAGACCAAGTCGCAGGAGATCGGCGTGATCTACCGCCGTTTCTTTGGATCCCACTACCCGGCGATGGCGCTGGTGGGTGTCCAGCGATTGTGGGACGACCAGGCGATGATCGAGATCGAAGGGGTCGCGGTGCACTAGGTCGCGGATGGACTTCGCCCTCACCGACCGCCAACTTCAAGTCCAGTCACTCGCTCGCCAGTTCGCGCAGGAAGAGGTCGTCCCGATCGCCCGCCAGATGGACGAAGAAGGGCGGATGCCTCCCGAGCTGGTCCGCCGCATGGGCGAGCTCGGCCTCCTGGGCGGGCCGCTGCCGCCAGAATACGGCGGCGCTGGCTGGGATCACCTTTCCCTCGCGCTTGCCTATGAAGAGCTTGGCCGGGCCGACTCCTCCGTTCGCGGTTTCATGACGGTCCACACCAGCCTGGTCTCGCTAGCGCTGTTGACGTGGGGAGACGAAGACCAGAAGACAAGCTACTTGCCCAGGCTGGCCCGTGGAGAGCTAGTCGGATGCTACTGCCTGACCGAACCCAACGCCGGCTCGGACGCGGCCGCGCTGGAAACGCTGGCCAAGCTGGACGGCAACGAATACTTGCTCGACGGCGAGAAGATCTGGATCACCAACGGGATGAGGGCTGATCTGGCGATCGTCTTTGCGACCCAAGATCCCGCCGCCCGGCACGGGGGCATCTGCGCCTTCTTTGTGCAGACGGACACACCTGGACTGAGGCGGGAGAAGATGCCTGGCCGCGAGCTCGGGCATCGCGC
>CAYHJH010000125.1:0-1788 GCA_964356605.1 uncultured Anaerolineaceae bacterium | reverse complement strand
GAGGCGGCCCGCATGCTGGTCTACCGGGCGGCCTGGCTCAAGGACCAGGGCCGGCCGGCCACCCGCGAGACCTCGATGGCCAAGCTGTACGCGACCGAGGCTGCTGTGCGTGCGGCGGGCCAGGCCGTGCTGCTGCATGGCGGGCGCGGATACTCGAACGAATACCCGGTGGAGCGTTATTACCGAGATATCAAAGGGCTGCAGATCTACGAGGGGACTTCCCATATCCAGCGGATCGTGATCGCCCGCGACGTGCTGAGGCGGGAGGGGGCCTGAGTCCCCAGTCTGGGAGGAGTCAGATGGCTGTCAAATCGGTTGAGCGAGGGGTGATGCGAGCGGCCGACCTTCCGCTCTATTACAACGCCGTGCACATTCTGGAGCACAACCTGACCGATCGGGCGGAGAAAACTGCCCTCTTCAGCCCGGCCCGGAATCTGACATTCAGCGAGGTCTCCCAGGAAGCCAACCAGGTCGGCAACGCTCTCGCGAAACTCGGAGTGCGGTTCGGCGACGTGGTCGGCATCCTGGCCTTCGACGGATCGGACTGGGTAACTACATTCTTCGGCACGCTCAAGATTGGGGCCGTGGCACTGGGCCTGAACACGCTGCTGACGCCGCGCGAGTTCGCCCACATCCTCAAGGACAGCCGCGCCCGGGTCCTGGTTGTTCAGGACAAACTGCTGGACTCGATCGAAGCGATCCGGGTCGAAGCGCCCTTCCTTGAGCAAGTCGTTGTGATCGGTGAGCCCAAACGCAGTTCCGACTTGCGGTTTGCCGATTGGATCCAGGGTGAATCTATCGAGCTGCGCACTGTCGAAACCCATCGGGAGGACATCGCCACGCTGAACTACTCCAGCGGTACGACCGGTGAACCGAAGGGTATCCCGCATGCCCACAAAGACATCCCACTGTGTGCTCAGCTGTGGGGAGCCAACGTGCTTGGCTTGCGGGAAGAGGATCGCACTTTCGCGGTGGCGAAACTGTTCTTTACCTTTGGGACTGGCGGCAACCTGATCTTCCCCTGGTATGTGGGCGCCAGCATCGTGCTTTTCCCCGGTCCGCCGCGGATTGCGACCAACGTGCTCGAGATGATCGACAAATTCGAGCCGACCATCTTCTACAACGCACCCACCGGCTACGCCGCCATGCTCGCGGTGGAGGAATTCACGAGCGAGTACGATTTAAGCTCGCTGCGGCTGTGCGTCTCGGCCGGCGAGGCGTTGCCGGCACCGATCTGGGAAAGTTGGAAGCAGCGCACCGGCCTAGAAATCGTTGATGGGATCGGATCGACCGAGGTCTGGCACATCTTTATCTCTAACCGCCCGGATGACATCCGGCCGGGCAGCAGCGGTAAGCCAGTCGAGGGATACGAAGTCAAGATCGTGGACGAGGCCGGTGATCCGATGCCGCGCGGCGAGGTTGGAAACTTGCTGGTGAAGGGTGAAACGGTCGCCCTCTCCTACCTGCACCAGCACGAGCGGAGCAAGAAGACCTTTCTCGGAGAGTGGCTGTTCACAGGCGATAAGTATTCCGTCGACGAAGACGGCTACTACTGGCATGCCGGCCGCTCGGACGACATGTTGAAGGTCGGTGGGATCTGGGTCTCGCCGGTCGAAGTCGAGAGCACCCTGATCAGCCACGCGGCGGTGGTCGAGTGCGCGGTCATTGCGCGGATCGATGAGTCCGGCCTCGTGAAACCAAAGGCTTATGTTGTCCTGAAGCAGAGTGTCGCAGGCAGCGATGAGCTCGCAAGGCAACTCATCGACTACTGCCGGGCGAACATGGCCG
>CAYHJH010000124.1:0-5334 GCA_964356605.1 uncultured Anaerolineaceae bacterium | reverse complement strand
ATCCACTACGAAGAAGTGAGCGTGCTGAATAAGCAGGACAGAGAGCGAACTGAAGGCCGCCGCCAGCAGGCCCACTCGCCGACTGTAGAGCCGCGCTCCGATCAGATAGATTAGCAGAACCGAGAGCACGTCGAAGCTCGCGGAGGCGGCCCGCCCGACCAGGTGAATCTGGTCATAGCCGACTTTGTTCAGCCCCTCGCCCAGAGCGCGCACGAAGAAGATGGGGAACGTGCCGTACACGAAGAACTTGTGCCCGACGTTGTGAGGATTGAGTGGCGAGGCCCCGGTATCGAAGTATTGGCTGGGATTGTCCGGAAACGAGATGGCGGTTTCCACCATCGTAAGGAAGCGCTCGTCCGGATGCATATGCGTGTTTTCATCCCAATTGAGGCCTACAAAACGCAACAAAGCAGCGACGAGCAGCACAAGGGCCAGGACGAGCTGAGCAGGGCCGAAGCTCACTGCTGCCGGCCAGAGCCTCGCCGTGAGGTTCCTCGCTTCGATGACGTACTCGGGCGAGCGTCCAGTCATGACGCGCCCTCAGACGGCACCTTCGCCTCGCGCTGGGCCGGCACGAAGTAGATGAAGAAATCCTTGCCTTGCTGCGCGGACTCCCATCTCGAAAGTGATCCCGTCGGATAGAGACGCTCAAGGCGTTCCAGCGCCTCTTGATCTTGGATATTGAGAACAAACAGTTGGGCATCCTTCGTTGGAGGGAGCTGCTCCAGTTGCTCAGGCCAAATCCCGTAGTCCCTGGTCGGCCGACCTGCGATTATCCCAACCAGGCGCGTGTCCATCCAGTGAGGGTATGCGATGACATAGGCTGTATCGTAGCTCCCGATGGACCGCGCGAAATCCCCCAGAAGGGCCCCAGCTTCGCTGGTGTTCCAGCTCGCCCTGCCTACCTGCTCCTCATACTCCACCATGACCAGTCGGTAGTTCGTTGCCGCAGCAACCAGAAAAAGCCCGCCGGCCAGACTCAAGCCAAAGATCCGACCCCCGCGGCCTTTCCATACCTGGGCCCCCCAACTTGGTAACGCGGCCAGAGGGAGCGCGGCAATCGTGAACACGGGGACCATGGCTCCCGAGGCCCGGTTGGGGGCCGGGTTCTCTGCTGGGAAAGCAAGGGATAGCACGGAAGGCGCCATCAGGATCGGGATCGACAACAGCACGAAAATGTCGTGCCAGCGGCGCTCGGTCACAAATCGCAGGGCTAGCATTGCGAGACCCAGGATGAAGAGCGACCCCGTAACCCAGTCCAGGGCGGGCCGGTGCGGAATGGATACGACCCCGATTTCGCCGTTGTCCCAGTTGAACATGCGCAGCCCGTTCCACAGATTCGAGACCAGAATCACCAGAGGGTTGCCAGGGTACTCGCGCTCTGCAGTCCCGATTCTCGTAAGCGTTCTCACAAGAAAGAGCTCAGGCATGTCGTGCGCCGCACGGAGCAAGGGAACGAAGACGATCAGGGCCATCAGCGCAGCTACGCCCAGCCAGGCTATGACGCGCCAACGTTGACTGCCTGCATCCCGATGCATCAGCCATAACGCGACGCCCATAACCACCGCGAATGGGATAACGCGAGCAGGAGAGTAGCCATACATCCCAAGACCGATCGCCAGCCCACAGAGCAGCAAGTCGTTGCGCCGTTGGAGTCGAAGACCTCGCAAGAGGTAATACAGAGCAGGCGCGGCAAAGAGCGGGTAGAGCGGAAAACGAAGCCCGGCCCTGCTTATGACGTTGGGCCAATAGGCCACCCCTGAGAGCAGCAATGCCGCCAGACCTACCTTGCGACCACCAATCTCCTTTGCGAACAGGTACAGATAGGGAAGGGTCAATAGGCCAGCAATGGCTGTGCCAATCTTCAGGGTCAGAAACGAGATGCCGGTCCCGAACCATTTTGCCGTCGCTGCAGCCACATAAATTTGCATTGGCTCACGGCCCGTGTTCCTGGGGAAATAGATCGAGGTTCCTCCGTCGAGAACATCGACCACGTCCAGCAGCTTCTCGGCGTGGTCGCTCCACATCTCGTAGGGGACCTCAGCAAGACGAGCCAGGCGGAAGTAGGCCGCCACGCCAAAGGCGAGCAGAATCGCCAACTTCCAGCCGTCAAGGGGGAGCCAAACTCCAGGCCCCGCGAGCCAGGCCCTAATCCGCCCCCAGAACTGGGACAGCGGTGACGGGCCTTCCCAAAGCCCAATTACCGTGCATATTAACGAAGATCCCCAGAAGATGAGCGTCGAGAGGCGAAATTGGTTGCCTTCGGAGGCCAGAAATGTCGCCATCCCCAGGAGAAACCCCGCCGCCAGATAGGGAAGGCGGACGGTCTGCCCGGATGCCAGCCTCACTGATTGAGGAGGCGCCTCCAAGGACAGGTCCTTGGCTTTCATGGACCAGGTCACCAGGCCAATCGCAATGAGATAGAGAGCGAGGCTCAGCCAGAGCCCCGTTCCGCGCTTCTCGAGGCCGATTTGACCGAAGAGGGCCAGGATCAGCGCCGCCGGCAAGCGGATGTGGGACCAGGAGAGCTGTAGCCCCACGCGAGGGGCTGCCTCGAGTTCCGCATTCTCGGCCACCCTGGCTTGAACAGAGAGCGACACCGCTTCGGTCGATCCCGCCTGTGGTATTGGAATCGGCTTTAGCCTCAGAAGGGACTTGAACCAGTCTAGGACCGTAGGCTCGGTCTGCTCCTGCAGTCTCCGACTACTCCGTTCCATATCCTTCCTTCCGTAATAGCATGATGACACTCTCGCCCCAGTTTACCGGCAGGATGGGCCGACCGGCGATCGCCTGAAGTCCGCCAGGAAGCCCAAAGAGGACCTTTTGGAGCGCGGTCGGAAGCCAGCCGATGTAGGGAGGATCCCAGAAACCATCTGAGATGAGTCGGATCGGACGGAACCCAACCCTTTCGAGCGACGCCAGCCAATGTATTGGCCGGCGGAGCGAAATGTGCGTCGTGTCCCTGTAACCAATCCAGTCTTCCCCCTTTCTCGTCCGCATCGGCGAATCTAGGTTGGGGGTTGCCAGTATCGCGAATGAGCCCGGAGCTATGACCCTGCCGAATTCGGCGATTGCCTCGTCGGGATCGGAAAGATGCTCGACCACATGCTTGGCAATTAGCACCTGGAAGGAGCCATCTTCAAAGATGGTCAGATCTTCGGCGGAGGCCTGGTGAAGGGAAGCATGTGGCGCATTTCGGCTCGCTTGCTGCAATGCCCAGGGGTTAACGTCAACGCCGACGGTTTCATAGCGGGGATGCAACCGGGCCAACAGGTGACCCAGCCCACAACCGACTTCCAAGAGGCGTCCGGATGGGGGACCGTATCGCTTGGTGAGGAGTGCATAGAACCGATTGGACCACCAATACTGATTGCCAGTCCGAAAGGATACCTTCTCATAAGTCCCGGTGGAGAAATAAGTCTCGTCGAATGGCGAGGGATGGTCAGGGCTCATCTTCGCCTAGCATGGTACAAGGTAAACGCTCCGTCCGCACGCAAGTGCTTGTCGTAGTAGCGACGAACCTGACGTTCCGTCAGCCAGAGGTTGAACTTGCTCGGCAGCAGGACCCATCGCTTGGTAAGCCAGTGGGAAACCAGGGACGGCACGCCCAGATAATGACCCCACTCGAGCATGCGCATCGCTCCAGGCGAGAAGTATCGAATCGCTTGGAGCAGGTCGAACCCGGCCACGCCGAGACGCTCCCCCCATGTGTCCTCCCAGTCTAGATGATGAACTCGTGTTACCCGCCGAAACCACCTGGCGTATAGTTCGCCCAGTCGTCGGCAGCCAAGACCTCTGGCCATCCGGAAAAGGGAGAGTTCAGAGAGATAAGCCGGATTGGGTACGGTGAAGACCAGGGTCCCTCCAGGTCGCAGGACGCGGGCAAGCTCCCTCAACACCGGCTCCACCACCGGAATGTGCTCGAGCACAGAGTTGCTGAACACGCTTGCGAAGTAGGCTTGAGGATAGGGCAAGTGAGCTCCTTCAGCATTGGTCAAATGGTAGTAGGCGTTTCGGCGTTTGGCTTCATGTAGGAGGCGAATCGCCGGATCTACCCCCACTTCGATAGCCATTTCGAAGGCCACCGACCCGAAATGCCCATCCCCGCAGCCCAGGTCAAGCACCGGCCGGGGGAGGTCGATTTTCCTCATGAGCCGCGCCTCGACCGCTCTGAGCGTTCCCCGGAAATACGGCAGCTCGAGAAGGTGCTGCCAGAGAAGATCTGTCACACTAGGTCGCGACTCGCAAGCAGCTCCTGAAAGATGGCTTCATAAGCTGCTGCCGTCTTGTCCGGCGCGAACTCAGCTGCGATGGCCTCTTGAGCTCCCCGGTAGGCCTCCGGGTTGTCCAGGATTTCGAGGATCGCCTCTGCCAAGATTGCTGCGTTCTTGACGGGAACCACCTTCCCCATTCCCGTCCGAAGGACGGGCTGGCGGACTCCGGGGAGGTTGGAGGCGACCACTGGTGTTCCGCAGAGCATCGACTCGATCTGTACCAATCCGAATGTTTCTGTGCTGTTGATGCTCGGCAGCACCGTCACATCGCAGACCCGATAGAAGGCGCCCATCTCCAGGGGGTCCAGGATACCGAGGAACTTCCAGTACTCACGAAAGCGGTGGAGTGGAGGGGCCAGCCTACGTGCGTATTCGCTTTCTCCCAGCACACCCTCGTGCTGGCCGACGAAGAGCACCTTCGCGCGGGGATGTCGGGCCAGGATGGCCGGGAGCGCTTGGAGCAGGTATTCCACCCCCTTCTCGCTGGCCAGACGCGCGGCCATCCCAATTATCGGCCCGCTGCCTTCCAGATGACGTCTGGCGAAGGCCGCCACCGCCTCCTGGCTCACCTCCAGTACGGAGACCGGTGGAGGGATCACGATGGTCTTGCGTGAATACCGAGCCAGGAAGGGCGAGTGGGCGGCGAAGTCATCCGTGTAGGCAACGATGCGATCTGCCAGCCCGGCAGCGGCCCGATTGGCCACCTCAACAACCTGCTTGGCCACCCAGTTGATTGGGCCCCGAGGCAACCGAAGATCGGAGTGGTAAGTGAGCACGCTGGGCCGACCGAACAGCCGCCCGCGTAAGGTGATGCCGGCAGCGTCGAACTGCGGGAGATGAAGGCTCAGCACATCATGCTTACGGACCTCGGCAGTGGCCACCAAGCCGAGGGTAGGCATGATCACTCCTTTGCTGACGCGCATCGCCACCGGTACCCGGATCACGCGTACGCCCTCAAGCACCTCCTCACGCGTCAGGCGGCGATCGTATTGTGAGGTCAGGACCGTGACCTGGTGACCGCGCTCCACCAGCGCCCGAGATAGCCGCTGCGTGTAGATGG
>CAYHJH010000123.1:0-5349 GCA_964356605.1 uncultured Anaerolineaceae bacterium | reverse complement strand
GGCTTGATCACGCCGGGGGCAGCGGGACCGGTGGTCTCGAGCGCCACGTTGGGAGAGTCGATGACGCTCAGCACGTCGACCAAAAAACGCACGTTGAAGGCAATCTCGATCGGCTCGCCTTCGACGGTGGCGTCGACGGTGACCTCGTTCGATCCAGTCTCGGCAGCGGTGGCCGAAACCTCTAAAGTGCCGGGCGCGAGCTCGCTCCCAGGTGCAATTTTCAGTCGGGCGGAGTGAGCGGCCTCGCGGGCGAAGATGTCAGCCGCTTTGCAGGCCTTCAGGAACGCCGCAGTTGCTAGAACCGTACGGCTGGTGTGGCTGGTCGGAATAATGCCGTGATAGTCGGGGAACGCCCCATCAATCAACTGGGATACGAGCTCTACGTCCCGCCCGCGAAAGATTGCCTGACCGCGGCCAGGCGGAAGAATCATCTGGATCTCTTCGTCCGTCGCGATGCGAGCCAGCTCTGTGAGCGCCCGCGCCGGAATGATGGCTCGCACGGCTCGACCGAGCGGTTCGACCGAGCTCACCGCCCTGAGCCCGCCGAAGGGCTCGCCGAGGTCCGAGCTCGCCGAGGTCTCGCCGAGGTCTGGATTGCTCGGCGCCGAAGCCAGCTCGGCTCTGCGGACCGAGAGCCGGAATCCGTCGGCGGCTGCCATGGTCATGTTCTTGCCATCGATCTCCACCAGCACCCCGGTCAGCACTGGCCTGGCGTCGTCGCTGGAGGCCGCCAGGGTCACCTGGGCGATCATCTCCCGGAGATCCTGCATGTTCAGCGTTATGCCCTCCACCAAGTCGGCGGGTGGCATCGGGGGAAACTCCTGAGCGTCAATGCACTTGATGTTGTTGTCGAATGAACCGGCGCGGACGTTCAGCGTCTGGGTTCGGACCGAGAGCTCCATTTCCACCCGTTCGGCGGGAAGAGTGTTAACCAGATCGACAAACGTTCTAGCCGGAACGGTTGTGGCACCCTCTTCGGCAACCTTGGCCCCAATCCAGCAGGTGATCCCCAGCTCGAGGTTGGTGGCCGATAGGCGCAGGCGACCGTCTTCGGTGGCCACTAGAATGTTGGCTAACACCGGCAGGGTGCTGCGCGGAGAGACGGCCCGGGCCACCGTGTTGAGGCCACGCGATAGATTCTCTTGCAGGACAGAGAGTTTCATGGGGGGTGTCAGCGCGAAGTATACCCCGCGGTCCACCCCTTTTGTAGACAAGCCCGCTGCTGTCGAATACACTTGCGACGTGGCCGTCCAGGAACTACAGCAGGAACTGGATTGGATCCGTGAGTTGGTCTTCCAGCGCTCCCGCTTGCTGGAAATCAGCGTAACGCTCAACTCCACCCTTGAACTCAATCGGCTGTTGCAATTCATCATGGACTCCACCGCAGATCTGGTGGACAGTGAAGGCGCCTCGATTCTGCTGGTGGACGAGAACACCAAAGACCTCTTTTTCGCGGCTGCGACTGGGACTAACCCGGAAGAGCTGCGCAAGATCCCGGTGCCGATGGAGGGATCCATCGCCGGGACCGTCTTTAAGGAAGACCGGCCGCTGATCATCAACGAGGTGGCGCAGGACCCGCGGCACTTTCAGCAAGTTGAGGAAAAGACCAAGCTTAGCACGCGGTCCCTGGCGGCGGTTCCGATGCGGATGCGCGATGAGGTGATCGGTGTGCTGGAGGCGATCAACAAGCGCAACGGCGCCTTTGAAAAGCGGGACCTGGACACGCTGGGGATCGTCGCCTCACAGGCGGCGGTGGCAATCAACAATGCCCGGCTGCTGAATGCTCTAAAGAAGGCCTACGAAGAGCTCGGCAAGCTGGACCGGATGAAGGGCGATTTCATCGCCATCGCCTCGCACGAGCTGCGCACGCCGCTGGGCGTGATCCTCGGATACGCTGCACTCTTGAAGGATGAAGCAGGCGGCGAGAGCTCCGAGCACGCCGAGACGGTTTTGAACGCGGCCCTGCGCATGCGCAGCCTGATTGAAGACATGACCAATATCAATGCGATGAAGGTTGGCTCGCGGGAGCTCGACCTGCTGGTCCAAGTGCTGCAGAAGGCCGTGAGGACTGCTGAGCAGGAGGTGGCCGAACTGATCCGGGCTAAGGGTCAGCGTCTGACGGTCGAGCTGCCTGAGGAGGCGCTCCAAGCTCGAATCGATGCTCCGAAGCTCAACATGGCGCTGTCAAACCTATTGAACAATGCGATGCGCTTCACGCCGCCCGCGGGCTGGATTCTATTGAAGCTCGAGCGGCACCAGTCGGAAGGATGGATCCGGGTGACGGACAGCGGGATCGGGATACCGCGGAACGAGCTCGAGCGCATCTTTGATCAGTTCTACCAAGTGGAGGACCATATGACCCGGAAGTATCAGGGGATGGGGCTTGGGCTCTCGATCGTCAAGGCGATCTCCGAGGCGCATGGCGGCCGGGTGTGGGCCGAGAGCGCGGGTCCCAATGAGGGGGCTACCTTCACGATCGCGCTCCCGCTCGCGTAGAGCCAGAGCACTTTCAACTTAAAGCACGGGGCGGGTCCGCGACCCGCCCCTGTTTTCTTAAGTCTGCCCGGCAATGAAACTTGCCTTTGTGCCCTTGCGATTCCAGATCGAGCAATCGACGGAGGGCAAGACCCGGAGAAGTGCCCTTTCAGCCTTCCTCGGCAGGCGGGAGCACGGCGTCGCCCTTGCGGGCGGGGTGATCTACTTTAATGGCGACTTCCTTCCCGGCCATCACATCGGTGACCGGCTGGTTCTCGATGTGCATGGAGGCGATCTCTTGAACAAAGTCGGTCTTCGGACCGAGGAAGTGCACTTTGTCGCCCACCTTCAGGTCGGACTCAAGCGCTACAACCGCAACACTGATCTTGTCGAAGAAGTGCACTACCTTCCCGAGGCGCTTTGCGTCAGCCATCTTTCCTCCTTCCGGCCGGGGCTCGTGATTCGATTGTACACCCCGAGGGCCAAATCCCGAGGGGTACACCCCGAAATGGGGTACACCCCGAATCGGGACCCAATCCCGGGCGCAGCGCTCGCGCCGCGGGCGGTTCTATCTGTTGTCGGGTGTCCGAGAGAATGCAGACTGGGGCAGACGCAGGATGGCCAGTGTCGCGACCAGAAAGCCAATCAATGTGAGGCCATACAGGCTCAGATAGCCGGCCGAGGCACTGCCCGTGAGCCGGTTGATCGGGTCGATCAGGGTCCCGCCCGCGAACCGGGCGAGAAAGCTGCCGCCGGCGGTGGCCATGTTCGCGATGCCGAGGAAGCGGGCTGCCCGCGAGCGGGGGACCAGGTCGGTCGCCAGCGCCCAATTGGTGCTCAGGTAGATCCCGGCCGCCAGCCCCAGCGTGCCGCCGGCTAAGATCAGTGCGGGTCGAGTGCGGGCGGCAAGCAGCAGGACGTTGCCGGCGATAGCCACCAGGCAACTGATCAGAATCAGAGGTCGGCGGCCGATGCGATCGGACAGCCAGCCGGCTGGCAGGGCGACCGCCACCAGCGAGAGTCCCAGCGCCAGCGAGAGGTCCCCGAAGAAACGGGAGGCTTGGGCGAAGGTCATCCCGATTACGTCCACCAGGTAGAAGAGTACGAAGCTGCTCAGTGCGATCAAGCCTCCCCAGAACAGCGCGCGATTCAGAAACCACCAGCCAAAGCCGGGCGGCCAGACGTTCTGGCCGGTGAAGCCGAGATCGTTGAGGTGGTTGCGCGTGGCCTTTTCAGGCTCGTTCGCGACCAGCGGCTCGCGCGCTGAGAACGAAGTCAGAATCATAGACAGCAGAAATACCAGCCCGGCAACGGCGACCGAGGCCAGGATCTCCCCGTCCGCGATCAGATAGCCGGCGGTCCGGCGGCCGGCGATGAAGGCCAGGATCTCGAAGACCGTCTTCAGACCAGAAGCGGCTCCCCGCCGGGAGCTCGGCACCTGGTCGGGCAGCAGGGCCTGCCAGGGCGCCTGGGCAGTGTTCGCGGCGACCTCATAGGCCACAAAGCCAAGTAGCAGCAGGCCCAGCGAAGGGGCCAGGGCGACGGCGAACAGACAGGCCACTGCGGATAGGGTTCCAAAGATGAAGAAGGGGACCCGCCTCCCCCAGCGAGAAGTCGTCCGGTCGGAGAGGGCTCCGACGATGGGCTGGGTCAGGGTGGCCATGAGCAGCCCGGCGGCGGTGATGAGCCCGAGGGCGGTGTTCCTGTGGTCCGGCGCCAGCTCGGTCACCTTGTAACTGAGCAGGCCCGGATCCAGGGTGTTGGTCGCCATGCCGAACCCCAGCGCAAAAAGGGTGAGCCCGGCCAAGCGAGGCCAGGATGGGCCGATGGAGCGATCCGGTTGAGGACTGATCTCGGTCAGATTGGCTACAGGCTGAAGCTCTCGCCGGGCTTGAGCACGTGCGGCTTGGCGCCCGTCTCGGCTTCCACCCGTTTCGCCCAGGTGTGTGGATCTTGGGCGATGAGGTCCCAGGTGTTGTAGTGCATGGGAATGACGTGTTTCGGTTGCAGCAACTTCACGGCCCGCAGTGCATCGTCGGGCCCCATCGTGTAGTTGTCGCCGATGGGTAACACCGCCAGGTCGAGGCCCTCCTCGCCGATCAACCGCATGTCGCCGAAGAGACCAGTGTCTCCGGCGAGGTATACCTTCTCTCCGCTCTTCGCCGTGATCAGCAGGCCGCAAGGGTTCCCACCGTAGGATCCGTCCGGCAGGCCGGATCCGTGCAGAGCCAAGGTCAGCTTGAGGTAGCCAAACGGGTGGTGGTGTCCGCCACCGAGGTGCTGGGCGTGGGCCTCGACGCCCTGCTTTTTGAACCAGCCGGCGATCTCGGCATTGCTGACTACCTGGGCACCGGTTCGCTTGGCAATCGCGACCGCGTCGCCGACATGGTCGCCGTGCCCATGGGTGATCAGAATGTAGGCGGCCTCCACCGCTTCAGGCTTAATCGTCGCGGCCGGGTTGCCGGAAAAGAATGGGTCCACCACAACCTTGATGCCGTCGATGTCGAGCCCAAGGGTCGCGTGGCCGTACCAGGTGAGAGTGAAGGACATCGTGACCTCCGCAGGAACTCGTTTGCTCGAGTATAGACCATGGACTTGAAGATCAGACCATCCTGAGCTTGACGGATCGACGGCTCGACGCTTCGACGAGCTCGGGGCTTGGCAGGCTCAGCGAGGTCCGAGCTCTGAACTCCGATCGTCTCTATTCATGCGAAAAACGGACCGCTCATCGTCCCGGAAGGACCGTTCATGAGAAATGAGGACCGTCCATCGGAGTGGGTGTTCAATCGGCGGATGTGGCGGGCTCTTCGGCAGGCTCAGGGCGAGGCTTGGGATCGAGCTGCTGGTAATAGGCACACAGATCGGTAAGGCTGC
>CAYHJH010000122.1:0-5469 GCA_964356605.1 uncultured Anaerolineaceae bacterium | reverse complement strand
ATGCCGGGTCTTTTCCAGGTCAAATCTCACTACTTGAACGCCTATGCGTCAAACTGGGATCTCTACATGCCGCACTTCCTGGGCATCTATCACGCCACACCCAATTTGCTCAACGGGATTCACGGACTTCCGTTGCTTTCGAACGGGGTGCGGCTGTGGGCGAATGTCCTGGGCCGGCCGGCTTCCTACGGCTGTGTGATCCTCAACTTGGAGGCCGCTGAGCACCTCTACGGTTGGGCCGAAGACGGCGTGGTAGTCGAAATCCGCGGCTAACCTCGCCCCAGCTCGATACCTTCGATTTCGCCGCTCGCAAGATCGACCACGCTGTAGGACCGCGACTGGAACTTGAGCCCGCCGAGGGCGCCCGGGTTGAACACTCGGGTCGAGCCGATGGTCTCGTCCCGCCGGCGATGGGTATGTCCAGTGAAGACATAGCGATGGATGCCGGATCGGATCAGGCGCTCAAGTTCCTGCGCATCGTTACCGTGGGTTACCCCGATTGAGACTCCCGCGATCTGGCCCTCGAAAGTCGGCAGGACCACATTGCGAGGGTTGAGTTCTCTCATGGTGCGGAAAATCTCTTCCGACTCGTGATCCATGTTCCCGTCCACGTAGATAACCTCAAATCCCTTCAGGTGCAGGGCGGTGGCCGGGCTGATCAAATCACCGCAGTGGATCAGTTGGGTGACCCTCCTCTTGCGGTACGCGTCCAGCGCAATCTCCAGGTTGGCCACGTCGTCGTGGGTGTCGGAGAGCACTCCCAAATTCATCGTCTGACCTGCCGAGCTGGAAGACTGAGGTCAATCATAGGCCGGGAATCGGCCTGCATCAAGTTCTGCGCTTCAGATCCTGCAGGATTTCCCGCGCCGCATTCCGGCCGGGCACGCCCGTAATCCCGCCGCCCGGGTGAGCGCCCGCCCCGCAGAAATACAGCCCTGAGATCGGCGACCGATAGCGTCCATACCCAGGGATGGGGCGCATGCTCACAAGCTGGTCTAGACCCATCTGACCGTGGTAGATGCTCCCCTCCGGCAGGCGGTATTCCTGCTCGTAATCGAGCGGCGTGATCACCTGCCGGTGCAAGATCAGATTCGGCAGGTCGGGTGCGTGCTCAGCGATTGCCCCCACAATCCGGTTGGCAAGACCGTCTCTTTCTCGGTCCCAGTTCGTATCTCGTAGCTTATACGGGGCATACTGCATCGTGACGGAGAGAATGTGTTTCCCATCCGGTGCGAGCGACGGATCGTAAAGAGTGGGGATCACCATATCCAGATAGGGCCGCTGGGAATAGCGACCATATTTGGCGTCGTCATAGGCCCGCTCCAGGTACTCCAGGCTCGGACAAACCAGGATGTGGCCCAAGAGTCCCGACCGGTCGGTGATGCCGCTGAAGCTGGGAAGCCGGTCGAGCGCCAGGTTCACTCGAGCGGTCGTTCCGCGGAAACGAATGTTGCGAACCCTTCGTACCACCCGCACCTCAAGCTCTGACGCGCCAATCAAGTCGAACAGGGTGTGGCGCGGGTCGGCGCTGGAGGCGACTGCCGAGGCCCGAATTTCCTCTCCGCCCCGCAGCCGGACACCGATGGCTCGACCGTCGTCCACCAGCACCCGTTCCACTTCGGCCGGGGTCCGGAGCTTGGCGCCGTAAGACTGAGCGGCGAGCGCCAGTGCCCGAGCAAGCTGTCCCATCCCGCCCTGCAGAAATCTGGCGGGCCTGGGCAATCCGCCCTGCGCGTGGTAGAGCAGCATAAAGGCCGTACCGGAAGCCTTGGGCCCTTGGGCGCTTCCGGAAACCCCCAGGGAACCCAAAGCTCCCTTCAAGGCGTCGCTCTCAAACCAATCGTCCATCAGGCTTTCGACCGACAGCGGGATCGTCCGGAGCAGCTCCATCATGCCCGCTCTGCCGAGCAGCCTCGCGCGGACTGCGAACCTGGCCCAGCCAATTAGCCTTGAGAAATCGCCGAGGGAGGGGGGAAGATCCGGTGGGGTGAGGGCAAGCGATCGACCCAGGGCCGCCGCCATCCGACCAGTCTGCTCAAGGAAGAGGGGGTATTTGGCACCATCTGACTTGGAGAAACTCTCTATGTCCTCCACAGCCTTTGCCGGTTCGCGCCAGAGGCGAAGGGCACGTCCCTGGCCGAGAAGCGAAAGACATCCGATCGGACTCTCAAACAGGCTAAGGCCATGGGCAGCGAGCTGCAAATCCCTTACGATTGCTGGCTGCAACAGCCCGGCATCCTGGGCGCCGGTATCGAACTTGAATCCCGGGAAGACTTCTTCGGTGGCTGCTGCACCACCAAGCACACTCCTACGCTCCACCACCAAGACCCGCAGGCCTGCCCGCGCCAGGTAGCCGGCCGCCACCAGACCGTTATGGCCACCACCGATTACTATGACGTCCAAGGAATCAGTCATCTCATCTCGGACCCTCGGACTCTTTGCGCTGGGTGCGGAAACCTTGAACTCAGCCGTGGCGGGCTAAGGGGTAACTGCGCCATCCAGCCAAGCCAACCCAATTGCACAAAGAAATACAGAGAGTTTTGGCGCGATGAGGTAATTTGTGATCTTAACAAAAGAGGGTTAGATGATGAGGGCAAATGGCGTGGAGTGGCAAGATTCGGCCAATCTGTGAGTCGCACTAGTCTCATCCGGGAGCCGCCGAATTGACATTTAGGTCCTTCAGGACTTCGAGCGCAGCCAGTCGTCCCGGCGCACCGGTGATTCCGCCCCCAGGATGAGTGCCTGACCCGCATTGGTAATACCCGCGGATCGGGGTGCGGTACTTCGCATAGCCAGGAGCTGGGCGGAAGAAGAAGAGCTGCGAAAGGCTGAGCTCTCCCTGAAATATATTTCCCTCCGATAACCCGGTCATGCGCTCGATGTCCAACGGGGTCAGCACCTGCCGGTGCAGAATGATCTTTTTGAGGTTTGGGATGTACTCGGACAGCGTCTCAATCACCGCGTCACCGAATGCCTCGCGCTGGTCATCCCAGGTGCCATCGCGCAGGTGGTAGGCGGCGTACTGCACGAAGCACGACATCACATGCTTCCCTGGCGGTGCCATTGCAGGGTCGATCATGGAGGGAATCACGATGTCGACATACGGCTTGCTCGAGAATTCTCCGTATTTCGCTTGATCGTACGCACGCTCGAGATAGTCGATGCTGGGGCTGATTGAGATGGCGCCGCGCAGATGGGGCCCACTGCCGGGCCAGCAAGCGAGATCAGGCGCTGCGTCCAAAGCCAGGTTCACCTTTCCGGAGGAGCCGCCGAGTCGGAAGCGCCGCAGGTCGGCGACCACGGGGTCCGGTAACAAGCCTGGATCGATCAGCTCCAAGAAAGTCTTGCGGGGGTCCAGGCTGGAGATGACAACCCGGCCGCGAAGTTCAGCCCCATTCTCAAGTGCAACACCGACCGCCTTGCCGCTCTTAACGATCACAGAGGTGACTGGCGACTCGGTCTGAACCGTCGCGCCATAGGATTCGGCGGACCGGGCGATCGATCCCGATACTCCGCCGGTTCCTCCTTTGGCGAACCCCCAGGCGCGGAATACGCCATCAATCTCACCCATATAGTGGTGCAGCAGGACATAGGCCGTACCCGGCGATCGAGGACCCAAGAAAGTGCCGATGATCCCGCTGGCGGACATCGTGGCCTTGAGCGGATCGTTCTCGAACCACTCGTCGAGGAAATCGGCCGCGCTCATGGTCATCAGCTTTACGAAGCTGTGCAGGTTCTGCTTCCCAATTCCAAGCAGCTCGGTGGCCAGCTTGGCCAGCCGGAGCAACTCACGCGGGTTGAGCGAGGTCGGATCGGGGGGCGCCAAGCTCAAGATCGGTTTAGCCGCCTTGGCCATGAAGTACATCGCCCGACCGTATTCACCGTAGGCCTCCGCGTCGCGCCGAGAGTGGCGAGCGATTTCCCGCAAGGTAGTGTAATGGTCATCATCGCGATACAGGCGGTCCCCGTTCGGCAACGGAGTCAGCGTACTGGGAAGCGGCAGGATGGTCAGGCCGTGTCTTGGGAGTTCGAGATCCTGGATGATTTCTGGTCGAAGGATGCTGACGACATAGGAGAAAACCGAGTACTTGAATCCTGGAAAGACTTCCTCGGTCACTGCCGCGCCTCCGATGACCGGCCGTCGTTCCAGGACGATGACCTTCAGTCCTGCCCGGGCGAGATAGGCGGCAGTAACCAGGCCGTTGTGGCCTGCGCCGACAATGATGGCGTCATATTCGGGGATCATCTGGAACTGGTCTGTGGCGCGCGCTGCGGCGAATCGCTTCGCTTGTGGGGCGGGTCATAGAACGGCTTGCGCACAATCCGAGCCGGGACCCGATTCCTCTGATACTCCACGGTCATTTCAAGTTCCACCCGGCTGCCCAGCGCAGCGTGGCGCCGCTCGAGAGTGGCCAGCGCGATGTATTTCTTGAGCAGCGGCGAAAAGCCCATGCTGGTGGCCTGCCCGATCTGCTTTCCATGTTGGTAGACCGGCGCAGGGTTCCGGGAAGCGCGGCCGGCCACCTGAGGAGCCATGTCGTGAAGTGAGTACAGATGGTCGATGTCGGACCAGGACACTTCCAGCCCGACGAACGCCCAGCCGGAGCCGCGTCTTTTTTCTTCTAGCAGCGGACGGCGACCGACAAAATCGCCTGCCTCCAGGGCGACGGTCCACCCCAGTCCCAATTCATACGGCGAGGACTTGCGGGATTCTGTCAGCGCTTTGAGGCTCGAGATGTAGTCGACCTCGATCAACAGCAGACCGGCCTCAAGGCGAGCCAGGTCGAGCGCAGCCAACCCCGCAGGCATGAGTCCAAACTCGGTACCGGCCGTCATCAGGCGTTTCCAGACGGTGACGGCGTCGACCGGGTCGAGCCAGATTTCGTATCCCAGATCACCGGTGTAACCGGTGCGGGAGATGATAACGGGCGCTCCCCCGATCTCGCCCTCGGTCAGATGGTAGAAGGGGAGTGTGTCAAGCCCTTTCGCTCCTGCAGCGCGCAGCAGAATCTCCCTTGAGCTTGGCCCTTGTATGGCAACTGCCGCCACCGACTCCGAGACGTCGATGACTTCGGCCTCGAGCCCGTACCCGCAGTCCTGGAACCAGCGCAGGCTCGGGTCCGCTGCGGTGATCCGGAACCGGTTCTGGCCCAGACGCCAGACGGTGCCATCGTCAATCACCTTCCCGTCGTCGTCGCACCACGGCGTATATAGGATCTGACCGATGGTGCAGGACGTGATATTTCGGGGGATGATCCGGTCCACCAGTGTCTCGGCCTGCGGACCGAGGATGTCATATTTGAACAGCGGGGTGACGTCGATCAACGCCGCGGAGTTGCGGATTGCAAAGTATTCCCGCTCGTGAGTGTGCTCGTACGTGACCGCGGCCAGGTAGCCTGACCACTCCCGCCAGTCGTTGCTTTTACAGAGGACGGAGGTGACGGGATGAAACGGAGTTGGAATCGGCAT
>CAYHJH010000121.1:0-5493 GCA_964356605.1 uncultured Anaerolineaceae bacterium | reverse complement strand
GGAGGACGGTCAACCGTCTACCGTCGACGGTCGTCGGCGGAGAGGGGGAGGGGGGAGAGGCCGACGCGCCTGCCGCCCGTTCACTGTTTACACCAATACGAAGCAGGACATGCTAGGGGGACGGCCGCAGCACGGAGAAATTGTCGAACAGCACGTCGGTCCCGGGCAGCTCGTAGGTCCCGGCGAGCAGACCCACGTCGCCGCTTTGCCACTCCGCCGCCTGGGCCTCCGCGACCAGCCTGCCATTGACAAAAAGCAGCAACCTGTAACCAACGCAGTCCGCTCTCAGGTGGTTGAGCGCCTTACCGCGGTTGACAACATCCGAGGGCAGCAGGCTCTTGTCCGTGAGCAGGCTGCGCCTGCCGTCCTTATAGACCCCGATGCCGGTGTACCCGTCGCTCGAAACCAGGAAGAAATAGAAGTTGCGCGAGTCCTGATAGCGGCAGAGCACGCCGAACACGTTATTGTCTGGACCCCCAACCTTGGTTGCATCCACTTCGATCTGGACATCCGAAAGGCTCAAGTTCGGATTGGCCCAGGCGTCCGTGTTGGACTCGAGCACATTAATTCGGTAGGCGCCCTCGGAGTAGTCGGAAAGATAGGTAGTGTCATGGTAGCGATCCCAGCCGCTGGTCGCCCTGGAGAAGTCGTCCTGGAAGATCACCTGCCCCGGGTCGACCTGAGGTCCGAGAGTTTGGCAAGCAGCTAACAGCAGGCAAGCCGGGGCGGCAATCCGAAGCCGGTGGAAGAAGCGGGTGCGCTTCATCTCAGGCCCAGATTTTCCAGCGATCGACGCGCTAGAGTACCAACCCGACCTCCCGCGTCCAGAAGGACAGCAGCCTGCAGGGCCTGCCGCCCCGCGGCCAGATCCCCAAGCACCAGGTTCAGGAGGCCGAGGTGGTAATGGGAAGAGGCGGACTGGTCGTCGGCTTGAATCGCCCGCTCGAGGAAGCGGCCCGCCAGATTCCAATTCCCGAGCAAATAGTGGCTGAACCCCAGCAGATCCAACGCGCTCGCGTCTCCAGGGCTGAGCATCACTGCCTGACGGGCGGCCGGTAGCCCGAGGCTCTCGACTTCGATATCCTGATCCAGCGAGAATTGAGACAAACGCTTCCAATAGAAGGGATCGTTGGATTCCAGCTCGGCGGCATAAATGTAGGAGGCCTTGGCCGAGATCAGATCGCCAGCGGAGGCGTAGGCCGCCGCGAGATCTACTGCGATCAGCGGGTCATCAGGTGCGAGCGCCGCGGCTTGTTCAAACGCCTCGAGCGCGCGGGTCGGATCGCCGCGGATCCACCAGTGCCTGCCGAGAAGCACTTGTGGAAGGGCAGACTCCGGTGCCTCCGCGGCGGACTGCTCCAGGTGCGCTAGCCCGTCCTTACCCATCTGGTCGAGCGCCAATCCCAAAAAGGCGCGCGCCTCGGTGTAGTCCGGCCGGATCGCCAACGCGTTGCTGAAGGCTTCTGCCGCCAGGGACCACTCTCCCGCCCTGGCCAGTGACTGGCCTACTTGAGCCAGCGTGTAGGCCGAATCTCCAGCTGTTCGAGCGGCCTCGATCACTTCGACCATCTGCTTTGTTTGATCTGCCGTCTGGGGATCCAGCTCAGCCGCCAGCGACAGGTGACTGAGGGCGCGCTCCGGCTCCCGCACCGCGTACAACCAACCCAACCGGATCTGGCTCCAGCCGGGCTGCAGCCTGGCCATGCCATCCAGGAGCGGGATCGCCGCGGTGTGATCGCCGGTCAGGATCAGGCCGTCGATCGCCTCTTGAAGTTGGGCCAATTGCGCCGGGCAGCTAACGGGACTGGAGTCCATCAGTTGGACTGCCGGCATCCATTCTTCCAGCGCGATGCTGACGCCGGCCCACAGGCAGGTCGTTTCCTCCGTCTGGGCGGAAAGCTCGCCCAAATGCGCTTGAGCCCGCTCATCCTCCCCGGCCTGGAGCGCCGCCTGCGCGGAGCGCAGATGCAGGCCCGGGAGAGTCGGTTCGAGCGTCAAGGCGTGCTCGAATTCTTGGAGCGCCAGGTCGGGTCGCCCCGCCTGGAGCGAAGTCAGCCCGGCCTGAACAGGCTCAACCAGGGCATGGGGAAAAGGAGTGGGCGCAAGGGCGATGACCAGCCCGATGCCCAGCGTGATGAGCAACACCCGTGGACGCAGCGATTCCATGCGGAGGCATTATAGCGGTGGGCCAATGGGCGAACCACCGGGTACCCCAAGGCTATAATTGCAGCCGATTTCGCCGGAGATTCTTTTCATGGACTTCAGCCTCAGCCCCGAACACGAAATGGTGCAGAAGATGGTGCGGGAATTCGCGCAAAAGGAAGTGGCTCCCAGCATCCGCGAATGGGACCGCAAGCAGCAGATGGATCCCGAAGTCCTGCCCAGGATGGCCAAGCTGGGGATCCTTGGTATCTGCGTCCCGGTCCGCTTCGGGGGTCAGGGCATGGACTTCATCTCGCTAGGACTCGCCTGCGAGGAACTGGAGGCCGTGGACACGACTCTGCGGGTCGTAATGTCGGTTCACCTGGGACTGTGCAGCCTGAGCTTGCTCCAGTGGGGCACCGAGGCCCAACAGGAGGAGTTCTTGATCCCGCTCGCGCGGGGGGAGAAGATTGGATGCGGGGCGTTCTCCGAGCCGGGTGCGGGCTCCGACGTGGCGAATCTGCAGACCTCCGCCAAGAAGGACGGCAGTGACTATGTATTGAACGGCGAGAAGATGTGGATCTCACTGGCGAGCAAGGCGGACTACGCCCTGCTCACCGCCCGCACGGATTTGGAAGCCAAAAAGCGCAGCCACGGCCTGTCTTCTTTCATGGTCGACCTGCATAGCAAAGGGGTAACCACCGGCGACATCAAGGGCAAACTGGGAGTCCGGGCCGGCTCAACCGGCTGGATTGCGATGCAGGATGTGCGAGTTCCCAAAGAGAACCTCGTGGGGGAGGAGGGGGAAGGCTTCAAGATCACGATGAGCGCCTTCGACAGCGGGCGCTACACGGTGGCCGCCGGAGCGGCCGGACTGATCCGCGCATGTCTGGAGGCCAGTGTGGCGTATTCCAAGGAGCGCAAGACCTTCGGGCAGCGGATCGCCGACCACCAGCTCGTGAGCGCCAAGATCGCCCGAATGGCCCGAGATTACGAAGTCGCCAAGCTGTTGTACATGAAGGTCGGTTGGTTGAAGAATCAGGGCTTGCGCAACACATATGAGACTTCCATGGCCAAACAGTTCGCCACCGACGCCTCTTTTGCGGCGGCTTCGGAGGCGATCGCGGTTCATGGAGGCTACGGCTACAGCGACGAGTATGTGGTTGAGCGGTACCTGCGGAACGCCCGTGGGGCGATGATTTATGAGGGGACCAACGAGATCCACTCGCTGATTCAGGCGGGTTACGCCCTGGGAGACCGGGAGGACAGGCCGCTGCGGCGCGAGATGCCGGCGTACGACCCACATGCCTGGCACGGGGATTGATCGAGGATTCGGGCCGGCTGGGCGAGGGAGCTAGGGATCACGGCGGGAGCTGCGCATAGCCACAGCCGGTTTGCAGGGAATTGCCATTCATTTAGCTCATTGAGGAGAGCGGATTGAACATCATTGTGTGTGTAAAACAGACCCCGGATACGGCCGCCACGCTCAGCGTCGTGGACGGAAAGCCCTCCTGGGGAGATGCCGCGCTGGTGCTCAACCCATGGGACGAATACGCAGTTGAAGAAGCGCTACGGACCAAGGAAGCTCACGGGGGCCAGGTGACGGCCCTTTGCTTAGGACCAGAGACTGCGAAGGAGGCGCTGAAGCAGGCCTTGGCCATGGGCTGTGACGGGGCAGTGCTCATAAATGATCCGGCATTCGAGACCGCAGACTCGCTGGTTGTTTCCGCCGCGCTGGCAGCCGCCATCCGGCGCATGGAGCCGGTCGAGCTGGCCTTCTTCGGCAAGGCCGCCGTGGACAGCGATACCGGCGTAACCGGACCGCAGGTCGCTCGCCGCCTGGGCTGGCCTTCCTTGAGCCTGGTTGCGGCCATTACCGAACTGAACCCGGGGGGAAAGTCCATCACGGTGGAGCGGCTCCTGGAGGAGGGACGCCAGATCGTCCGCGGTCCGCTTCCCTCTGTGGTCAGCGTGGTGAAGGAGATCAACGAACCTCGCTACCCCTCGTTCATGGGGATCCGCAAGGCCTCGAAGGCGGAGATTCCAACCTGGTCGGCGGCCGAGATGGGGCTGGCGCCGGCTCCTGAGCCGGCGTTGATTTGGCTCGAGGTTCTCGCCCCTCCGAAGGTCGAGCGGCACTGCGAATTCATCCAAGGCGGTACTCCCGCACTGCTCGCCGCTGCGCTGGCCGATCGGCTCATTGCGGAGCAGGTGATCTGATGGTGCTCGTTTACATCGACCACTTCCAGGGTAAGGCTCCGCCCGCGGCCTGGGAGGTGCTTGGGGCTGGCCGGCGAATTGTGGGGGAGGCGGAATTGAGGGCGATTGTTGTAGGCGACGGGGTCGAAGCACTCGCCAAAGAGGCGATCCGCTATGGCGCGGACGAAGTGCTGCTGGCGGAGGACGAACGGTTTAAAGAGTTCCGCCCGGAAGTCTACGCCGACGCTTTGGTCGATATTGTCCGACAGAGCAACGCTGAAACCGTCCTGTTTCCGACCACCGCGCGGGCGCGTGAATTGGCCGGGATGCTGGCGATCGATCTCGGTACCGGCATCACGCCAGACGCCATCGAGCTGCAAGCGCAAGCTGGGGCGCTTGTGGCCACCCGTCCTATTTACGCCGGAAAGCTGTTGATCAAGGAGGTCAACCGAAATCGTCGGCCCCAAGTCCTCACGCTGCGGAGCCGCGCGTTCCCGCTTCCCGAGCCCGACCCAGGGCACGAAGGGGTGGTTACCAAAGTTGCCGTCAACCTGCGCGAGCCGGTCACCGAGGTGCTGGGTTACAAGGAGGCTGGCGGTGGTGTGAGCCTCGCGGACGCCGCCATCATTGTGTCAGGCGGGCGGGGGATCTCGAACAATCCAGCCCTCACGCCGCCTGCCGAGATTACCGCCGAGAAGGAGCAGGAGATCTGGCGCGCCCATCAGGGCTTCAAATTGATCGGCGAACTCGCACGGGTGCTGGGTGCGGCGGTGGGTGCCAGCCGGGCGGCAGTGGACGCCGGCTACATCCCCTATGCCCATCAGGTCGGCCAGACCGGCAAGGTCGTCAGCCCGGACCTCTATATTGCCTGCGGAATCTCCGGCGCCATCCAGCATCTGGCTGGCATGCGGACCGCCAAGTCCATCGTGGCCATCAACCGGGACGCCGACGCGCCGATCTTTAAGCTCGCAAGATTCGGCGTGGTCGGCGACCTGCATCAGATCGTGCCTGCGCTGACCGAAGCATTTAAGCAGCGGCTTGGGAAATGATCGGCCCCGGCAAACTGCCGGGGCCGCTAGCGCCCCTGCGGCGACTCGAACGCCGGTCCCTGCCTCCGGAGGGCAGTGCTCTATCCACTGAGCTACAGGGGCT
>CAYHJH010000120.1:4173-5541 GCA_964356605.1 uncultured Anaerolineaceae bacterium | reverse complement strand
GAGGAACGGATCGGACCAGCTCCCGAAGAAAGAGCAAGTGGAAGACTTCCCGCTTCTGGAGAGGAGTGAGGGCGATCACCTTATGGATTGTAGTTTACGTTTTCCTAAAGTCAAGTCCATAAGGCATTTGCACCGTTCATCTTCGTTGGCGGGGCACAACCTCTCAGACACATATCGTGCCAAGTGGACGGGACAGACTGCACCGCCAACCAACGGCAACCGACGGCTTGGCCAAGCCACTCGGTGGCGCGGGGGCAGCCGGCGCCCGGAGCCCGCCGAGCAGGGGGAGCGTTGGGTCGGCCGCGGCCAGAACCGAGACGACAGCGCCGGCGGCCGAGGCTCAATAACGCGCGGGAGGTGCGCTCAAACTGCTTGGATTGATTCAACTCGATGAACGGCCGGCAGAGGGACAGCCAGGCTAGATTGGCGGTCGGACTTCCAAGAACCCGGAGATCGCCGCCCGGAGCTGTTGCGCGGAGAAGGGCTTTGTAAGGTAGCCCTGCGCACCCGCCGCCATGCCCAGCTCGAGAGTCTCGCGATAGGCCGTCACGATCAGGACCGGCACGATTCCGAGCCGAGGATCTGCCCGTAGGCGTCGCAGGAACGCGATCCCATCAACTCCCGGCATCATGATGTCCAGCAGTAGCAGGTCTGGCGTCACTGACGCGAGCAGACCAAATGCTTCCATGGCGCTGTTGGCGATGAACACCTCCAGGCCATACTCATTTAGCACCGTGGACATCATGTCCGTATAAGGCTCCTCGTCGTCCACCAGCATGACGACTGGCATCAGGGTAAGGTCGTGAGCTCGCTTATCGTCTGACATACAAGCTGATTCTAGGGCAAATGGGAAACCACAGAGCTTGCAATTGCTTTACAGGCGGCTCACGAAGTGCAGCAGGGGCAAGGCTATGGGTGGAACCGACTTGGGGTCCAACGAAGGCAACCGAACCCCTGATTTCACGCCTGAACTGTAAGCCGTTCGGAAGTTCCGCCTCGCCCGGGAGGTGCTATCTTGACTTGGGGTCGACCGCTGCGCGGCAGGTGAGCGCGGCGGACATGAACCGGCCGACGCATGACGCGCGGCACGGCCGTTTCTGAACCAGTCGACCCGCCATCGGGCATGCACCGATTCAGCGCACCCAAGTTCAAGGGAGTAGCCCTCTGAGGAACTTGCTCCGAGATCGAGTCGTTCGACTTGCACTGATCGGCTTCCTCATCACCACCGCACTCGGGGTGGCGGTCGCCGGTTACCTCTCATTCCGCTTCAAGGGTGAGATCATGGGCTTGCAGGAACTCGGCCGGGCGGTCTTCGAGACCACCGCCGAGCCTCCGAGCGGCCTGCCAGAGCCGATCTTGGAACGGCTG
>CAYHJH010000120.1:0-4073 GCA_964356605.1 uncultured Anaerolineaceae bacterium | reverse complement strand
ACTCGGCCGGTGAAGGGATCTGCAGCCTGGATGCCCAGGGTCGGATCACGTTCGCAAACCAGGCCGTCACCCGCATGACCGGATGGAGTTACGCGGAGCTCATCGGCCGGCCGATGCACGTCACGCTCCACCAGCCCAAGGCCGATGGGGCGCCATATCCCGAAGAAGACTGTCCGATCACCAAGACCTGGCGCGAAGGGGTCGAGTCGCGGGTCATTGACGAAGTCTTCTGGCGCCGCAACCTGGCCTCCTTCCCGGTCGAGTATGTCAGCACTCCGATCTATGAGGGCGACAAGCTGAGCGGTGCAGTGGTCGTATTCCGCAACGTTAGCGACCACAAACGGGCTCGGGATGCGCTGCGCGCTTCGGAGAACTTCGCTGCCACCATCCTGACCAGCGTCAACGAGGGGATCGTCGTGTACGACCTCGAGCTGCGCTGCCGGGCCTGGAACAAGCTCATGGAAGAATTCACTGGCCTTCCCGCCACACAAATCCTGGGGAGCTCGGCGCTGGACCTGTTCCCACAATTCATGCTCCCTGGCATCGATCGCCTGCTGGTCCGAGCGATGCGGGGAGAGCGAGTCATCTCTGAAGACACCCGCTATAGAGTGCCCCAGACTGGCAAGGAAGGCTGGCTGGCGGCCACCTTTTCGCAGCACACCTCACCCGACGGCGAGACGATCGGAGTCGTCGGCATCATCCGCGATATCAGCGCCCGGAAACTGGCCGAGCAGGAGCTGCGCGAGAGCGAGGAGCGCTACGCCCTGGCGGCCAGCGCGGCGAATGACGGGCTGTGGGACTGGGACCTGAACGGCAAGGATGTCTACTATTCCGCCCGCTGGAAATCGATGCTCGGGTACGTAGACGGGGAAATCTCCAGTTCGACCCATGAGTGGTTCAGCCGGGTTCACCCGGAGGACTTGCCGGCCTTCAACGCGGCGATCGGCAAGCACATCCAAGGCGAGACGCCCCACTTCGAGAGCGAGCACCGCATGCTGCACCGAGACGGTTCTTACCATTGGATGCTCACCCGCGGGCTGGCGATGCGCGACACGGAGGCGAAGGCCTATCGGATGGCCGGTTCGCAGACGGATATCACCGAGAACAAGCGCGCAGAAGAGCGACTGTTCTACGACGCCTTCCACGACGGACTCACCCGGCTGCCGAACCGGGCACTCTTCACGGACCGTCTGGAGCGGGCGCTCGAGCGCGCCAAGCGCCGAGAAGATTACAACCTGGCGGTACTGTTCCTCGACCTCGATCGCTTCAAGGTCGTAAACGATAGCCTGGGACACATCACGGGCGACCAATTGCTGATCGGAGTTGCGCGCCGGCTGGAGCACTGCCTGCGCGAAGTGGATACGGTGGCCCGCCTGGGCGGGGACGAGTTCGTTGTGCTCTTGGAGGATATTGAAGACGTGGGCCACGCCACCGCGACCGCGGAGCGAATCCAGGAGCAGCTCTTGGAAACGTTCCGGCTGGACGACAACGAAGTGTTCACCACGGTCAGTATCGGAATCGCCGTGAGCAAGACCGGATACGATCGGGCGCAGGACATCATCCGGGACGCCGATATCGCCATGTACCGGGCCAAGTCGCTGGGCAAGGCCCGCTACGAATTGTTCGACGAGACCATGCACGGCCGAGCAGTCGAGCTGCTTCAGCTCGAGACCGATCTGCGGAGGGCCGTGGACCGGGATGAATTCCGGCTGCATTACCAGCCAATCGTCTCCCTGCTTTCGGGTCAAGTCGTTGGATTCGAGGCACTCATTCGCTGGATGCACCCCGAGCGGGGGCTGACTTTCCCGGCCGCCTTTATCCCGCTGGCGGAGGAGACCGGGCTCTCGATTCCGATTGGCGAGTGGGTGATGCGAGAAGCCTGCGCGCAGCTTAAGAGTTGGAAAGACGCCCTGCCGGCGGACAGCGAGCTGTGGATGAGCGTCAATCTTTCCAGCCGCCAATTGACGCAGCCGGGGCTCATCCAGATAGTCGAAGAGTGCCTGCGCAATGCCAACCTCGACCCCTCCAGCCTGCACCTCGAGGTGACCGAAGGAGTGATCATGGCTGAGCCGGAGGCCGCCACTTCGATGCTGGTTGGCCTGCGGGCTCTGGGCGTCAAGCTGCCGATCGATGATTTTGGCACCGGTTACTCCTCGCTTGCCTATCTGCATCGCTTCCCGATCTCCTCGCTGAAGATCGACCGCAGCTTCGTCAAGCGGGTGGCCGCCGGCGGCGAAGATGAAGTGATCGTCCGCACTATCGTGACGCTGGCGCACAATCTCGGTATGGACGTCATCGCCGAGGGAGTGGAGACCGCGGAGCAGCTGGAGCGGCTCAAGGCACTTGGCTGCGAATTCGGCCAGGGCTTCTACTTCTCCAGGGCGGTCCCCGCCGAGGAAGCGGCCGCCCTGCTCGGGCTCCCAGTCGCAGTCCCTGCCTGACCGAGTAGAATTCGGGGACTCCTTCCGAGTCGGCTTGTCAACCAGAAGAGGTGAACGATGAAGCGAATCGGGATTCTGACCGGCGGTGGCGACGCGCCTGGCCTGAACGCGGTGATCCGGGCGGTCGTCAAGTCGGCCATCCACCATGGCGAATACGAGGTGCTGGGGATCCGGGATGGGTTCGAAGGCTGCCTGTCCCCGGAGGGGGTGGTCGAATTGACTCGGGCGGAAATCCGCGGGATTCTGCCCCGAGGTGGGACGATTCTGGGGGCGGCCAACCGCGGGAACCCGTTCGCCAGGCAGGTTGTCCGAGACGGCAAGGAAGTAATCGAGGACGTCTCGAATCAGGTGGAGCGGAGGATCACGGAGCTCGGGCTGGAGACCCTGATCGTGGTCGGAGGGGACGGCACGCTCCGGATCAGCCTGGAGCTGTACCGGAAGGGTATGCCCATCGTAGGGGTTCCCAAGACGATCGACAACGACATCCACGGGACAGAGGTGACCTTCGGGTTCGATACCGCGGTGAATACGGCCATGGAAGCGATCGATCGACTGCACACGACCGCCGAGTCTCACCACCGGGTCATTGTGCTCGAGCTGATGGGACGCGACGCCGGTTTCATCGCCTTGCAGGCCGGTATCGCCGGCGGGGCGGACGTGATCCTTATCCCAGAAATCCCATTTGAGTATGAGCGCATTTGTGAGACGATCCGAGCCGGTGCCGAACGCGGTCGGCGATACAGCATCATTGTCGCGGCGGAGGGCGCCCGGCCGAAGGGTGGGCAGCAGGTGTTCAGGCAGGCCGGAGGCGTCATGGCTGCGGCCCGCCTGGGAGGGATTGGCCAGGTGGTCGCTCAGCAGGTAGAGGGGATGTGCAGGGTGGAGAGTCGGGTCATGGTGCTGGGGCATCTGCAGCGAGGCGGATCGCCGACCGCCTTCGACCGCTGGCTGGCGACCCGTTTCGGGGCGGCGGCCTTCCTGCTGGCCCTCGAGAAAAAGCACGGGCAGATGGTGGCGCTGCGCGGGGCGCACGTGGTTTATGTGCCGTTGGCGGAGGCGCTCGTTGCGTCTAAGCGAGTTGACCTAAACGGCGACGGCGTGCGCACCGCCAGGACGCTGGGGCTGTGTTTGGGAGATTGAGTCTGAGGGTGATCGAAGGTAGCGGACACAGGCTGTCGCGCCCTGCGCATAGCCAAATTCAAAGACCATGAGCGGGCCGGCCGGAGATCGTATGCGTCTGATTCTGATCGGCTTTCTCTTCGCTTCCGCATTCTTCTTCATTGAGGCGGGATCGGCCGAGATCATGCAGGCCCGAAGGGCCGCCTGTGTGGACGGGCTGGCCAGCTTTCGCCTGGCGCCAGACCCGAACCAGGCCTGCATGTCGGAATTCCAATTTTTCCTCACCAAAGCCATGTCGCGTGGTTTGTTCGCTGCCATGGACCCGGAGCCTCCCGGGATGCTCGCCTGGCCGGTGATGGCTGCGCTATATGGCTTGCTGGGCGGGGCGGTCGCACAGATGCGCCCGCCGCATGCCATCGGCGTCTTCCTGGGCGCTCACGCGATGCTGCTCATGGTTCTCATGTCGGTTGACTTCCTGTCGCAGTTCATCGTGTAAGCCCCAAGAAATTGTCT
>CAYHJH010000119.1:4240-5545 GCA_964356605.1 uncultured Anaerolineaceae bacterium | reverse complement strand
CGTTTCGACGCCAACGGCCGACTGGACTTACCTGCATTGGAATGGAAGCCGTCTGAAAAGTGGCTGCGGACCCGAGGGTTGCTGGAGCCCGCAGTGTAGAAAAAGAACAGGGGCTACGGTCTCGCGCCGTAGGCCCAGTCGCCCCCCAGTATCACCATCAAATCAATGTCCGGCACCGGAAAGACCGCCTGAAGAATCTGTCCCTCGGACAACCCGAGCAGGTCGACCAGGTACCGAATGGTGTACGGATAATTCTGGCTGTGCACGATCACCCGGGACTTGTCGTAGTCGAGACGGTCAGCGTTGGCAATCTGGACCACATTCAATCCCTGCCTTTGCAGGAACTCGGCCGTCTCCGTAGCCAGCCCTTCAACGCCCGCTCCGTTTAGGATTGCCACTCGGGCACTCTCCTCCTGAGCAGCCTGGGTCGCCTGCTCCGGCTGAACCGAGGGCGCAATCGCTCCCGTTCCGGTGAAGATATCATCACGCAGGACCCGGATCTGGTCCGGGACCGGCTTGAGCACCATGGCGCCGTCCGAATGTATGTCGAGTAAGACCATCTCTGGTGGGGCGATCACGCCCTTGGAGATATCTTCCGGATCAACCTGAACCGCCAGCAAGCTGAGCGATACCATTTGATCGAAGGTTAGATTGGTGATTATCCCTTCCCTCAGATTCTGATATAGGGCCGGCGCCTTGGCGAGCAGAGCGGGGACCATGTCCAACTCAAGGATCTGATCCCGCACGGCCAGCATTACCTGCTGCTGCCGTTCGGCCCGATCGAAGTCGCCTCCATCAGTCTTGCGGGCCCGCGCGTAGGCCAGGGCCTCCGGGCCATCCAGACGGTAGCCCTTGGGATCCAACCACAGACTCGTCCGACCGATCGGCGAGATCTTCATCCGCACGGGCACCAGGACCTCAATGCCACCGATCTCGTCGATCATGCGCTCGAAAGCCGAAAACTCGATTACCGCGTAGTACTGCACCGGCACCCCGATCAAGGTTTCGACTGTCTTCATCGCCAGACCCGGGCCGCCCCCCGGGAGCCGGTACGTCTCGCCCAGGAAGTAGGCGACGTTGATGCGATTGTGCTCGAAACCTGGTATCTCGACCCACAGGTCGCGCGGGATGGACAACATGCCGGCCGACTTGGTGATCGGGTCGATGGTCACCAGCATCATCGAGTCGGTCCGAGGCGGCCCATCTCCGCTCTGCCAGTCTCGAAAGTCGAGCCCCATGAGCAGGATGTTAATTCGGTCGACTCCGTTCCAGCCTGGTGCCTCTCCAGAGAGGTCGGGTGTGGGT
>CAYHJH010000119.1:0-4140 GCA_964356605.1 uncultured Anaerolineaceae bacterium | reverse complement strand
CCGGCCGGCGAGTATATCACGCTCGATTTTGATCGCTGGACTATAATCCCCGCGCATGTCCGAGCGTCCCTCCCCACAATTTCGGGGGTTGTTTGCGACCGCCTTGCTGCTGGTCGCGGTCGGTTGGACCGGTCTGTATTTGCTCCTCGCAACGACCTTGCCAACGCTCGGGCCGCGCTGGCTGTTCTTTTTTCTGCTAACCCTCGCTGCGACAGGCACTTCGCTCCCTTTCATCTGGCTGCTGCACCGGCGCTTTGGCTCCGGCCAGTCCACGGCATCGACGGTGCTGCTGCGACAAGCGCTGTGGGTAGCGCTGTTCGTGGCGCTTTGCACCTGGCTGCAGATCAATCGATCGCTGACCCTTTCCCTCGGGCTGCTCTTGGGCGTCGGTTTCATCTTGCTGGAGTGGTTCCTGCGTCTGCTGGAGCGGAGCGTCTGGAGGCCGTGAGCCTGCGGGACCTCCCATCGGTGGACCGGCTGATCCAGATGGAGGGGGCCGAGGGCCTGATCGCCTCTTTCGGGCGTTCGCTGACCCTGCAAGCAGTGCGGGAGAGTCTCGAGACCGCGAGAGCTGCGATTCGCGAGGGCCAGAGCCCGCCCGAACCCGCTGAACTGTTGTCGGAGACCCGCGCCATGCTGGAGTCCTGGCTGGCGCCCACCCTCCGCCCGGTGATCAACGCAACCGGCGTAATCATCCACACCAACCTTGGCCGCGCGCCCTTGAGCCGAGCCGCCCGCCAGGCGATGCAGCAGGTGGCAGCCGGCTACAGCACCCTCGAATACGACCTGCCGCGTGGCCTGCGCGGGAACCGCGATCAGCACACCGAGCAGCTCCTGCAGCGCCTGACTGGCGCTGAGGCAGGGCTGGTCGTCAACAACAATGCCGCGGCCGTGCTGCTGGCCCTCACCGCGTTGGCGCGCCGGAAGGAAGTGCTCGTATCGCGCACGCAGCTGATCGAGATCGGGGGAGGCTTTCGCATTCCGGAGATCCTGAAGCAATCCGGGACCAAGCTGGTCGAAGTTGGCACGACCAATCGCACCCATCTCAAGGACTACCGCTCCGCCATCAGCGAACGCACCGCGCTGATCTTGCTGGCCCACCATTCAAACTTCAAGATCATCGGGTTCACCGCTGAGCCGAGCCTGTCCGAGCTCGTCGAGCTTGGGCGAGAACACGGTCTGCCGGTGCTCCACGATCTCGGTTCCGGCAGTCTGCTCGACACGAGCGCTTATGGGCTCGGCGCCGAGCCAATGGTGCAAGAATCAGTCCGGGCAGGTGCCACGCTGACCACCTTCTCCGGGGACAAGCTGCTTGGCGGGCCCCAGGCCGGGATCCTGGTGGGTCAGAAGGAGTTGATCGATCGACTGCGCCGGCACCCGATGGCACGCGCCGTTCGTCCGGACAAACTCTGCCTGGCAGCCTTGTCGGCTACGTTATTGCATTATGTACGCGAGGAAGCGGAAGCAGAGATTCCGGTCTGGTCTATGATCGCGGCTAATGAGCAGCAGCTTAGGCAGCGGGCCGAGAACTGGCGGCAGCAGTTGGGGCATGGCGATGTGACGCAGGGGCGATCGACCGTTGGCGGCGGCAGCCTGCCGGAGGAGACGCTGCCGACCTGGCTGCTTTCCTTTAATGTGGCTCACCCTACCGACTTCGCCCGCAGGCTGCGCGAGGTGGATCCCCCGATCATTGCCCGCATCGAAGCCGGCCGCCTGGTGATCGATCCTCGCACAGTCCCACCGGAGGAGCAGGATGCTTTGCTCTCCGGCATCGCCTCCGTCCTGCGAGAGAGCGGCGGGAACCCGCCATGAAGTCTGATTTAGACCAACTGATGCAGGAAGCGGAGCTGGAGTCGCTGCTCGTGCTCGGGGGCGTCGCCCACAACGCCAGCATGGCCTATTTCACAGGCAGTGCCAACCTGTCAGACGGGGCCATCCCCACGCTGACGCTCAAGAAACGGGGTCAGCCACCGGTCCTCTTCCATCACGCGATGGAGCGTGACGAAGCTGCGCGGACCGGCCTCGCCACCAAATCCCTGCAGGATTACGACCACCTGCAGCTCATTCGGGAGGCCGGCGGAGACACCGTCCTGGCCACAGTCAGGTTACTGTCGAGGATCTTCGCGGAGTATCGAGTTGCAGGCCGGGTGGCGCTCTACGGAAAGGTAGAGCTGGGACCACCGTTCAGCGCCTTCAGCCAACTGGAGGAATCCTTCCCTAGCATCCAATTTGTGGGCGAGCCTCCCAATGCTTCAGTGCTCACGCGCGCCCGCGCCACCAAGGACGCAGACGAAGTCGAACGCATCCGCAAGATCGGGCAGATCACGACCGCCGTAGTCGGGAATGTGGCTGAGTTCCTCACCTCTCATCATGCAAAGGACGGAGTGCTGGTCAACCGCCAAGGGGAGGTGCTCACCATCGGAGAGGTCAAGCGCCGGATCAACCTGTGGCTGGCGATGCGCGGCGCCGAGAATCCGGAGGGGACGATTTTCTCCATCGGACGAGACGCCGGCGTCCCGCACAGCACCGGTCAGGAGGGCCAGCCGGTGGAAGTTGGCAAGACCATCATCTTCGACATCTTCCCCACCGAAGTCGGCGGCGGCTATTTCTACGATTTCACCCGCACCTGGTGCCTGGGATACGCGCCGGAGGAGGTGGCCGAGCTCTACCAAGACGTACTCGACGTGTACGAATCCGTCTTCCGCGAGTTGAAGGTGCATGCCCCCTGCCGTGAGTTCCAGCTTGACACCTGCAAGCGCTTCGAGGAGCGTGGCCATCCCACGATCCTAAATACTCCCAGAACTACCGATGGGTATGTCCACGGTCTGGGGCATGGCCTCGGCCTGGATGTGCATGAGGGGCCGTCATTCAGTCACCTGGAGACCAATTCGGATGTGCTGCTACCCGGGACTGTGTTCACGTTCGAGCCCGGCCTGTACTATCCGGAGCGCGGCATGGGCGTCCGCCTGGAAGATACACTCTGGGCTCGGCCGGACGGCGGAATCGAAGTGCTGGCGGAGTATTCCAAAGATCTGGTCCTGAAGGTTTCGGGAGTCTGAGGCATGAGGCCTGCCTGGCTGCGATGTGGGGAGGCGATGCGGACTTTCCGGTCCCTGTGCCCTCAGGTTGGCGGTCCATCCCTGCTTTCAATCTTTAGATTCACGCGCGGCTCTGGAGTGAGCTAATAAGTGGCCAAGAACGAGACCCGCATCCTCGGAATCGAGACCTCCTGCGATGAAACCGCCGCAGCCGTGGTGGAAAATGGCCGCTCCATCCGCTCCAATGTGGTCGCCTCGCAGACCGCTCACCACGCTCGCTACGGGGGCGTCTTCCCGGAAGCGGCTTCGCGATTGCACATCGAGTCCATCCACTCGGTAGTTTCCGAGGCTTTGTCTTCCGCGCACGCGGGATTAGAAGCGATCGATGCCATCGCGGTCACCCGCGGGCCCGGGCTGGCGGGCTCGCTGGTGGTCGGCATGAACATGGCCAAGGGATTGGCGCTAGCCTCCAACCTGCCCATCCTGGGCATCAATCATCTGGAGGCGCACCTGTACTCCATTTGGCTCGTCGAGGACGAGCCGGAACCAAAGTTTCCGCTCTTGGGCCTGATCGTTTCGGGCGGACACACCGAGTTAGTCTTAATGGAAGACCACCTCATGTACAAGCGGCTGGGCGGCACGCTCGACGATGCCGCCGGAGAGTCCTTTGACAAGGTGGCCCGTATGCTCGGCCTGGCTTATCCCGGCGGGCCAGCCATTCAGGCGGCGGCTGAGAAAGGTGATCCCCTTTCATTCAAGTTCCCGCGCGCCTGGTTGGAGGGCACCTGGAACTTCTCTTTCAGCGGGCTGAAGACCGCCGTGCTCCGCGAAGTCCGCAAGCGGCAGCCGGAGCTTGAGGCCGGAGTAGAGGCCCCGCGGCCGGGGCTCCCGATCGCCGACATCGCCGCTTCGTTTCAGGCAGCGGTGGTTGACGTGCTGGTGGGGAAGACCTTTGCGGCCGCCAAGGAGTTCAAAGCCAAAGAGATCCTGGTTGCCGGAGGCGTATCGGCTAACGAGCCGCTGCGGGCAGCATTTCAGCAACAGGCGAAACTGCCCGTACGCACGCCGCCGATTGCACTATGCACCGACAACGCCGCCATGA
>CAYHJH010000118.1:0-5576 GCA_964356605.1 uncultured Anaerolineaceae bacterium | reverse complement strand
TTGTTCTCGTAGCTCGGGATCGACACCATCGCCAGGATCTCGCCAGTCTGGGGGTTCATGGCGATAACCGTTCCGATCGTAGTTCGAACATCTCCGGCAACGCGATTCAGGAACTCCATCCGGTTTTCCAGCGCCGCAGTGGCGATGGCCTGCAGGCGGGTGTCCAGGGTCAGCAGCAGGCCATTGCCGGGCATCGGCGGGTTTCCGGCCCCCACCTCATGCAACAGCGACCCGGCCACGTCTCTCTCAACGAGTTTCAGGCCATTCTGGCCCGCCAGGTCATCCTGGTATGTCAGTTCGATTCCTCCGTAACCGACCTTGTCTCGATCGGCCACAAAGCCTAGGCTTGCCCAGAAATCGACCTCCGCGGCCGGAATCGGGCCGAGGTATCCGATCACGGCGGAGGTAAGAACGCCGGTGGGATACTCGCGGGACGGGACAGCTTCCACCGTGACTCCGGGCAGGTCGATCTGCTGCTGACGCAGCATACGCGCGGTCATCTCCTCGATGTCACAGGCGATCGGCCAGGGATCGAAGGGCCGGTTCGTCAGACCCTCCTCGACCAGCTGTCGAATCCCACGTCCCGGGACACAGGCAGCCGCGCGCGGACCCTCCTGGTCGATTGGCACGCCGGAAATTTCCGAGAGTTTCCGATAGATCGCCTCGATCTCTGCCTCCGAGTCGGGGAGGTTTGCGGGCGTGATGTACACGTTGAAAGACGGGAGGTTTCGGACCAGCTGTGACCCGTTAACGTCGTAGACTACCCCTCGCGCGGCGGGGATGCTGACTCGGTCGAAGCGGTTGTCGTCCGCACGCCGGGAATAGAACTCGCCTTGTAGGATCTGGAGGCTGACCAGCCGGAAAACAAACACGAAGGATAGGATCGCAATGGCCAGCAGAGTCAGCTGCAGACGCCAAGGCGGGATGGTGCTTCGCTCTTGCATTGCCCCTAGGCCGTGACCCGGCCGGGAACGAGAACGCCTTTCAATGCCTCTGCCGCTTGGGCGGCCGGCAGCGCCAACAAGAGATTGATGAACAGGCTGGGGAGCACTGTCCGGCTGAGGGCAATGGACAGATCGATCGGATGACCGGCCAGGACGAGAGTGAGTAGCTGGGCAGTGTAGAAGACCACAGAGGCTGCCAAGACCGCCGCCAGTTGCATGAGCGGGTGGATCCCCCAAAATCGACCTTCGGAGTAGGACACCAGTGCGGCCACTAGCACCAGAGCCACTGAGCTCACGCCGATCGGAATCTCAGAAAAAGCATCCAGAAAAAGACCCCCAGCAAATCCAAGAACCATCGCCTCTCGGCCGCGTCCAGTCAGGGCCCAACTGGTCACCGCAAGCAGGACCAAGTCAGGCCGGCCATCCAAGAGGCGCAGGTGGTTGACCAGGCTGACCTGGAGCACAGCCAGGATGGCCATGAGGATGAGTCCCAGGAGGTAAATCACTGGGCGGGGGCCTGCTCGACCGACCGGAAGTTGGTGATCACCAATACGATCTCCAGCTTGCTAAACTCCACCGCGGATTGTATGACTGCCTGCTGAAACAGCTCGAAATCGCGCGTGCGCACGCTCAATATCTGGCCGACCAGAACATCGGCCGGAAAAACTCCGCCGAGTCCGGACGTCAGCACCAGCTCGCCAGGTCTCACCTGAGCGTCCTGGCTAATCAGGTCGACCCGAAGTTCGCCATTCGGCTGGGCGATCACTAAGCCGTCTGCCCGGGACTCTTGAAGGCGCACGTTGACCGCCGATTGCGGGTCGGTAATCAGCTGAACCCGGGAGAATGAGGCGTTGACTTCAATGATTCGCCCCACCAGACCCTGCTCGGTAACCACGGGCATGCCATAAGCTAACCCGCGATCCGAACCTGCGCCGATGCTGATCGATCGAACGAAGGGACTAGGATCCAGCCCGATCACATTCGCGGCAAGATACCGGCTTTCCGGGCTGGTTCGCGCGAAGTTCAAGAGTGCGCCTAAGATCTCCGCCTCGGCTGCTTGCTCCTGAAGTGCGATGACTTCGTCTTGCAGTTCGGTGTTCTGCGCCTCCAGTTCCGCGACCCGGGCCTGTAGGGTGGAGACGTCCCGAGGCGCGGTGAAGACGTCCTGGACGGCGTAGTAGCGCTGAGAGACCCAATCCTGTGCCCCTGCCAGTGGTATCAGAATCACATCCTGGACTGAGCCAAGGTAGCCACCCAGGTTGAGGATGAAGACGGCCCCTGAGAGCAGGATCAAGGCACTGGCCAGCAAACTTTTCGAGGAGAGTTGGGTCATAATCAGAGGAGGCTACACCCGGGGGGAAATTACATCGGAGCCCGATCGGGGCTGACGAGGAACCGGCGATTGATCTCCAGGTCCTCAAGGATCAGGCCCGCGCCGCGTGCGACGCAAGTCATCGGGTCTTCGGCCAGCCACACCCGCAAATTGAGTTCCTCGGAGAGGCGATTGGGCAGACCTTTTAGCTGAGAGGAACCGCCGGCGAGGCAGATCCCGACCTCCATCAGGTCGGCAATGAGTTCGGGGGGAATTTCGTCCATGGCGTCCCGCAAGGTTTCAACAATGATCTTGACCGAGCCTGAGATTGCTTCCCGGATTTCGATCGAAGAGACCTCCACGGCCTCTGGCAATCCGCTGACCAGGTTCCTGCCCCGGACCGTAAACGTCTGTTCGTCCTTGGTGGGGGAGGCCGAACCCAAGGCAATTTTCACCCGTTCGGCCATTCGTTCCCCGATGAGCAAGTTGTACTTGTTACGAACGTAGGCGACGATGTCCTGGTCCATTTCATCACCGGCCACCCGCAGCGATCTTGAGACCACGATGCCGCCAAGCGAGAAGACAGCCACCTCGCTCGTGCCCCCACCGATGTCTACAATCATCGAACCGCCGAGCTCCCCAATTGGGAGCCCGGCCCCCAATGCCGCGGCGGTCGGCTCCTCGATGAGGTAGGTCTCACGCGCCCCGGCAGCCATCGTGGCGTCGAAAACCGCCCGCCTCTCGACTTCGGTGGCACCGCTGGGAATGCCCACCACGACCCGCGGCCGCGGAACGGGTGCGATGCTCTGCTCGTGGGCCTTCCCAATAAAGTACTCCAGCATTGATTCCGTGATGTCGAACTCCGAAATCACTCCATCCCGCAGGGGACGAACCGCGACAACATTGGCGGGCGTCCTCCCGACCATTTCTTTGGCCTCCGCGCCGATGAAGAGCGGGCGCTTCGATCTCTTTTCGATGGCGACCCAGGAGGGTTCGTTAAGGACGATTCCCTTCCCGCGAACGTGAACGAGTGTGTTTGCCGTTCCGAGGTCTATACCGATATCGAGGGAGAATAGGCCGAGCAGCCAGTTAAGGGGATTGAAGGCCAAGGTAGACCCCTCCGGCTGGAGGGCGATCGGCATTATACCATGCAGGGTCAGACGGGCGTTTCTTGCAGCTTATGTTAAGAAAACGACGTCGAACGCGGCAGTATAATCCTCAGATCGATGGATTTGCCCGAGCAGATTGGCGAGTACATCCGCCGTGAGGCGCTGCTGGAACCCAAGCAGCGCCTTCTTGTCGCGGTTTCCGGAGGCCCGGATAGCCTCTGTCTGATGGATTGCCTGCATCGGCTCGGCTTTCGCCTGGTCATCGCTCATCTGGATCATCGGCTGCGGCCGGAAAGCCACCTGGAGGCGGAATTTGTGCGCGGGGTCGCGGGCTCCTATGGCCTGCCCGCGGTGATTGAGACGGCGGACCTTCAGGGACACCGAGGATCCCTTGAAGAGGCTGCCCGCCTGGAGCGCTACCGCTTCCTCGCCAGGGTCGCGCGGAGGCGGCGAGTCCGGACCATCGCCGTGGGTCACACCGCGGACGACCAGGTGGAGACGGTACTGATGCACCTCCTACGCGGAGCGGGCCCGGCCGGTCTACGCGGAATGCTCCCGCGTACGCCGCTCGATGATTGGCGGGACATCTCCGAGACCAACGGCTTGACGCTGGTCCGCCCGCTGCTGGAGGTCCGGCGGCACCAAACCGAGTCGCATTGCGCGGCAGTCGGCATGATCCCGATGCAGGATCCCAGCAATCAAGATCCGCGTTTCCTTAGGAACCGCCTGCGGCATGAATTGATCCCCCAGCTGCATTCCTACAATCCCGAAATCGAAGATCTGTTGCTCCGGACGGCCAAGGTCATGGCCGCTGAGACGGATCTGATCTCTGACCTCGTCGAGGCGCGCTGGGGAGAATGGGTGCGGGAGGCCGGGCCGGGGACTCTGGCGCTTCAACGCGAGCGGCTGCTCCAGGCGCCGCTGGCGCTTCAGCGGGCCGCCCTGAGGCGTGCAATCCTGGTTCTTCGGCCTGGGCTGCGAGATGTCGGGTTCGAAGCGATTGAGCGCGGGTTAGAAGGTCTGCAAGATGGCCGCCGCCAGACGTTGATTGGTGAACTTGACCTCTTGCCGGTCGGCCGGGAGGTGATTCTGCGGCGGCAAGGCGCGGCGATCGCGTTCCCAGAACTCCCGCAGCTGATCAGCACCCGCGAGAGGCGATTGAGTGTCCCTGGGGCCGCGAGACTCGGGCATGGATGGAGGATCGAACTCGCAGTCGTCAAGCGAAAACCTCGGAGAGGCGTGCCGCGCTCGCAAGCCTGGTTCGATCGCGAGCGGCTACCTGGTCCGCTGGTCATGCGGCCGCCAAAACCGGGAGACCGATTTCAGCCCCTGGGAATGACGGGCTCGATGAGGCTGGCTGACCTATTCACCAACCGCAAGATCGCCAGGCCGGCCCGCGAATTGTGGCCGGTGGTCTGCAGCGGAGATGCGCTCATCTGGGTCGCAGGTCTTCATGTTTCGAGAGTGGCGCGGCCCTCGCGGACATCGAGACGGCTCCTGGAGCTCAACCTGAGGCGACCAGGGAAGTGATTCTGCCAGGCCGCCCATGGTAAACTCAACAAAGCCCCGGCTCGACATCCTGCGAATCACCGGTTAGACACCTTGGACACTGACTCAGATCGAGTGTCTGCAAGCATGGCCCACTATTTGGGTGGGCTTTACCGTCTTGGCGGACACGAAGAGTTTGTCTCTCCCTCCGCGGTTGCCGCGGAAGTCGAAGTTTCTGCCCCGGCCGCCGCTCGAATGTTCGGCAGAATGGAAGGCATGAAGCTGGTTGAGCGCGAACTGTATCGGGGGGTCCGGCTGACATCGAAGGGCTCCGTACAGGCCCTACGTGAGATCCGTGCGCACCGTCTCAGCGAGGCTTTCCTCGTGCGGGTCATGGACTACGGCTGGCATGAGGCCCACGATCTGGCAGACCGCATCGCGGAAATCGCCGACGACGAATTCGTGAACCGGATGGAGGCGAAGGCGGGTTTTCCCCGCCGTTGCCCGCATGGTGAACCCATCCCCGATCGGGAGGGCCACATGCCCAAGCTGAACGACCGGCCGCTGACCGAACTTTCACAGGGAGACCGCGGAACGATCAGCCGGGTCCGCATCCGCGAGCCGGAGAAGCTGGAATACCTGGCCAAGGAAGGATTGTTTCCGGAGATTGCTTTCCGGGTGGAAGCCAAGGCCCCGTTCGGAGGGCCGATTCGTCTGCGGCTC
>CAYHJH010000117.1:0-5602 GCA_964356605.1 uncultured Anaerolineaceae bacterium | reverse complement strand
ACAACCACTTCGCCGGCCACAGCCCGGCCAGTGCCCGCCAGTTCTCCGAGATGCTCGGCTACCCGATTCAACCGGCTGCATGACCTCGGCGCCAGGCTCCTAACGCGCCGAAGCTCAAGCGGCGTTCTCGAGCCACCGGGCGATCTTCCAACGGTAGGCTGCGCTACAATGGAACCGTGGGCCCATCGGTCCACGGATCCCAAAGGAGGAACACGTGCCGACGTACATCATGCTCAGCAACCTGACCGACTCGGGGGCCAAGACGATCTCGCGCAAGCCCAAGCGAATCACCGAAGTCAACTTGGAGCTTGAGAAGCAGGGCGTCAAGGTGATTGCGCAGTACGCGACCCTGGGGCCGTATGACTTTGTCAATGTGGTCGAGGCGCCGGACAATACTACGGTAGCCAGGGCCTCGGCCGAGTTGGCCTCCCGAGGCACGATCAAAATCATGACGCTGGCGGCAGTTCCGATCGAGGATTTCATCGCTTCCTTTGGCTAAATCCTAGAGCGGTTCGGAGCGTCAGAAGCGGAGCGATCCGAGAGCTCCGCTTTCTACATTCAAGGAGGGGAAATGGAACTGCTCACGGTCAAGATTGAGAAACCCGAGTCGGTCAACCTGATCCTGGGTCAGTCCCATTTCATCAAGACCGTCGAAGATCTGCACGAGGCGCTGGTCGGAGCCGTGCCCGGCATTGAATTTGGACTGGCGTTCTGTGAGTCCTCCGGGCCGGCGTTGGTTCGAGCCGGAGGGACCTCGCCCGAGCTGGTCGAGCTGGCGAAAAAGAACGCCCTGGCGCTCTCGGCGGGGCACGTTTTCCTGGTCTTGCTGGGCAATGCCTTCCCGATCAATGTGTTGAACGCGATCAAAATGGTGCCGGAGGTCTGCCGGATCTACTGCGCCACGGCCAATCCAGTGGAAGTGATCCTGGCTGAGACCGAGCAGGGTCGAGGGGTATTGGGCGTTGTGGACGGGGTGAAGACTAAAGGGATCGAGGGCGAGCAGGACGTGACGTACCGCAAAGAATTTCTGCGGAAGATTGGCTATAAGGTAGGCTGAGGCGATGTTTCGTCGCGGGGGCGAGGATCTGCGCGAGGTAACCGAGCGGGTCGATTCCATCCTGGGATCCGGGATCTCCTGGCAGGGGAGCCTGAGCGGGATGGGCGGAGTTCGGATCGACGGGGCCTTCGATGGCGAGATCGCCCTGCGCGGGCTGGTGGTGATTGGCGAGCAGGGTCGGGTGACCTGCAATCACATTCGGGCCGCCACCGTGATCGTCGCCGGCTCGGTCAAAGGCGCCATCAGTGCCGGACGCGTGGAGATCACCCGGACCGGCCGGGTCTGGGGCGACGTTGTGACCACCAGCTTCTCGACCGAAGAGGGTGGCTTCCTGCGAGGCAGGATTACGATGGAGGAGCATGTTGACCTGGGTTTCGGCCCGCAGGGGACGGCGCAGGCGGAAAGCGCTGGGGAAGGTACGGAGGCGAAAAGCTGACTTGCCGGCGCGACTCTAGCGCAAGGCCGGGCTGAGCCCGGCCCTTTTTTTACATGGTCACTTTTAAACGGACGCGAGAGCGAGTTGCCCTCATTGAAGGTTAGGGCGACTGGCGAAACACGAGCAACCAGGACCCAAGATAGGTGGATCCATCCTCATCCTCGCACGGATGGGTAGTCAGATCCGTCACCAGCTGTGCGGACTCGGCCAACCGCAGGGTGTAGCTCACGCCTTCGGCCATGGTGAAGTCGCCGTAGCCCAGTCCCAACTCGGGCTTCAGTCCGGTGAAGAAATTGTCTTGGCCGGCATCCCACACCACGATTACTTCGACTCCGGGCACCGGTCCACTGGCCGCGTCGGCCACCTCTACCTGGATGAGTGGCGCAGACAGGCGCGGGTCACAAACTTGCTTCTGAGAGGCCAGGGAGAAAGGTGCGCCGGGTGTGGGCGACGGCCGCGGCGTGGAGCTCGGGGAAGGGCGTGTGGTTGGCGTGGTCGGTGAGGAGGGCAAACCTGTTGCCGTGGACGCCGGACTTTGAGGCTGCCTTTCTAGATCGGCAGCCAGTTGAGCGAGTGCACTGGCCTCCGCCTGTCCCAGCCCGGCAGCCAATCGCTGCTGCGCCAGCGCGGCAAGTTCTGAGCTGGGGTCCAGCTCCGGGAAAAGCGCCAGGCGCGTCCTGGCCCGAACGAGATCGCCGGTGCTGGCATACGCGGAGGCGATCAGCGCCAGGTAGTCTGCTCGGAAGTCTGCTCGAAGCGAATCGGGGGCCGTGTCTACGTACTCAACCGGACTTAAGATCCAGGAGTAATACAGGCCACCGGCCATACCGAGGGCGATGCCGATCAGGAAGGAAATCCAGCCCGGGCGGCTCACGGCGCCTGAATCTCTCCGGGGCGCGGCAGCGCCCGCAGGTCGATGGCCAGCTGATTCAGCAGCTCCAGATCACTCCGGCTGAAAGACTGCTCCAACGCATAGTCGATCGCCTGAGTCGCATACACGTCTGGCGGCTGGGGGCCCAGCGCGGCAAGGCGAAACTGAGCAAGGTTGAGATGTTTACCGGACGCGTACGACTCGGCCACCATCAGCACGTAGTCGGTGCGAAAGTCGATCCGCAATGAGTCGGAGGAAGTGTCCACGTATTCGACCGGGCGGATCAACCAGCCGTAAACCAGCGCGATGAAAGCGCCGAAGAGTACGCCCAGGAGCAATCTCGGAAGGTGAGTAGACATTATGCGCGAAGAACCCTGACCCGATTCACTGGCGCTCGGAAGGGGTCAGGGTCGCTTATGCTAGAATCGCCTGGTGCCGAAGGTGGGAGTCGAACCCACACTCCCGAGGGAACGCGATTTTGAGTCGCGCGCGTCTGCCAGTTCCGCCACTTCGGCCTCCGAGCAGTATATTCAAAGCCCCGCGGCCGGTCAAGCAATCGCAACTCGCGGCTTGTCCTGAGGGCATCCGAAGGGCCCGGCCGCGGGAGCTTTCTAAGCGCAATGCGCCTGGGAATCATCGGACTTCCGACTAGCGGCAAGACCACACTCTTTGACGTCCTGACTGGCGCGTCATTGCCGGTGGGCGGCATGGAATCTCCTGGACGGGTGGCAGTACATACAGGGGTAGTCGCAGTCCCAGATCACCGACTGGGAGCGCTCAGTGGGCTCGTCCAGCCTCGAAAAACCACGCCTGCCCAGATCACATTCGGCGACATCGGAGGAATGGCCGAGGACGGTGGTATCCCAGGTCCGATGGCGAATGAGCTGGCCCACTGGGACGGGCTGGTCCTGGTTCTGCGGACCTTCGAGCATCCGATGCTGCAGCAACCGGCGGACTCCAACCGCGACCTGTCGATGGTCGAAGCGGAGCTCCTGCTCAACGACTTGATCAGAGTGGAGGCGAGGCTCGAACGGCTGCCCGAAGATCGCCAGAAGGGCGCCCGCGATCGGGCCGAACTCGATCGAGAGGCCAAGTTGTTTGAGCGGCTGCAAGATTCCCTCAAATCGGAACGCGCCCTTAGGGAATTGGGCCTTAGTGAGCAGGAGTTTCAGACTCTCAAGGCCTACAACTTGCTGACTCTGAAACCGCTCCTGCTGGTGCAGAATCTCGCCGAAGGAGAGAGCCCCGTCCAGCTCGATACGGTGCAAGCCCGGGTGGCAATCCATGGAAAGCTGGAGCTCGAGCTGGGTCAGCTTGCTGACGATGAGGCGAGGGATTTTCGGACTGGGTTTGGCATCGACGAACCTGGGGCGGCCAAGGTCCTGCGCGCCTGCCTGGAGCTGCTTGGCCGGATCATCTTCTTCACCGTGAGCGACCCAGAGGTCAAGGCCTGGGCACTGCCGAAAGGTGGAACTGCGCTGGAGGCCGCAGGGACGGTCCATAGCGATATGGCCCGGGGGTTCATTCGGGCCGAAGTCATCGCCTGGGACGAACTGGTGGCACTGGGCGGCCTGCCCCAGGCCCGGGCGGAAGGGAAGTTAAGAGTGGAGGGCAAGGATTACCCGGTCGCCGACGGTGAGGTAATCTACATCCGATTCCAGGTGTGAGATCGAGCCGGTTCATTCTTGCAGCAGACTGGGCTCGATCTCAGCAAGGAGTGAGGAGAGTATCTATGACGAACGCCGACCATAAGCAGGAACGCTGGAGCACAGAGGAGCTCTTCCCCGCGATCCGTAGCGAGCCAATCAAGCAGGCCATCGATACTTTGAATTCGAAGGTGGGGGCCTTCGAGCAGTTCCGCGCGCAGCTGAACCCGCGGATGGCACCGAAGGCATTTGTCGAGGTCTTAGAGAAATACGAGGAAATGATCCGGTTGGTATCGCGGCTGGCAGCCTACGGCCAATTGAAGTTCACCGAAGATACTCAGGACCAGGCCGCGCAGACCTTCCAGGCCCAGATGCATCAGTTGCTGGCGGAAGTGGACAACCAGACTCTGTTCTTCAAGCTGTGGTGGAAGTCTCTGGAAGACGCACAGGCCGCACCGTTCCTGGATGCCGCTGGTGACTACCGATACTGGCTGGAGGCGCTGCGATTGCAGAAGCCGTACACGCTCAGCGAGCCGGAAGAGCAGGTGATCAACCTGAAGGACGTTAACGGTCCTCAAGCGATGGTCACGCTGTACACTGCGATCACCAATCGTTACAAGTACCCCCTTCAAGTGGACGGGGAAGTCAAAGAGCTCACGCGCGACGAGCTATGGGTGTACGTGCGGGATGCGAATCCGGAGCTGCGGGCCGCCGCCTATCGGTCGCTGTTTAATGTATTTGAGAAGGATGTTCCGATCTTGGGGCAAATCTATCAGTTCCGGGTGCGGGACTGGTTCAGTGAGCAGTTGAAAATGCGCAAGTACGCCACCCCGATCTCGGTCCGCAACCTGGGCAATGACTTGCCCGATGAAGTGGTCGACATGCTGCTGGCGATCTGTAAGGAGCAGGCGCCCTTATTTCAGCGGTATTTCCGGCTGAAGGCCCGTTGGATCGGGATGGATCGGATCCGCCGCTACGACATCTACGCGCCGGTGGCCAAGAGCGAGAAGACCTACACGTTTGCTGATTCGGTCGAAGTCGTGCTCGACAGCTTTCACAAATTCGAGCCGCGAATGGCGGACCTGGCTCGCAAGGTCTTCGATGAACACCACATCGACAGTGAGGTGCGGCCGGGGAAGATGAGCGGCGCATACTGCATGACCGTCACCCCGGATCTGACGCCCTGGGTGATGCAGAACTTCCAGGGCCGGCCGGACGATGTGGCCACCATGGCGCACGAGCTCGGTCACGCGATCCATTCCTTGCTGGCTGTGGACCATACCGCCCTGACTCAGCACTCGTCGCTGCCGCTGGCCGAAACTGCCTCGACGTTTGGTGAGATGCTGCTGATCGATGAGCTGCTGGAGCGCGACCCGGATCCGGAGGTACGGCGCGATCTACTCTTCCGCCAGATGGACGACTCTTATGCCACGATCATGCGCCAGGCGTTCTTTGGGATGTTTGAGCGAACTGCCTTTGACCTGATCGACGGCGGGGCCCAGATCGATGAGCTGTCCAAGGCTTACTTCGAGGATCTGAAGGTTCAGTTCGGGGATTCGCTCGATCTAACCGAGGACTTCAAGATTGAATGG
>CAYHJH010000116.1:0-5624 GCA_964356605.1 uncultured Anaerolineaceae bacterium | reverse complement strand
GTGTCGCTTGGGCCACCGAGCGTCTCGGCCTTCAGCCGAACTTCGCGAGAGCCGATTTTACCGTTGATTTCGGTCACTACGGCTTTGAAACCCTCCGCAGACGAGTTTGCCTCGTCCTGAGGCAGCCGGCTCAACAGCTTCACCAGCAGGTTTCTGGGCCGAACGGAGGCACCGTCCACTTCCACGGCTTCTGTGCTGGCCAAGCCGATCTCCGCCAGGAACTGCAATTTACGCAGGGCCGCCTCAGAAAATCCGAAGAAACTGATCTTGAAGGTGCACTCTTGGAGGCCCTTATCCGCCAGGCTGATAGGGATCGTTGCCACTTCAGAATGCAGGCTGAGATGAGTCTTGACCCGCCCGATCGGCTCTGGAAAAGTGAAATACTCTTCCTCGCTCAGCGGCGGCCGCTCCTGGAACTTACCGTCTCGAAAGATCATGGCCGGCAAGCTGATCTCATCCAGGATGGTCTGGATGGCATAGGGTGCCGCCAGCGAGTCACCCCGGTCGGGAGTGGCTCCGTTGTATATTCGCACCGAGTGCACTTCGTCGAGCATGCCGGCCAGCCACCCGGCCTGCACGTTGGCGACGCCTGGGCAGGACCCAATCCCAAGCACCGCAGTCAGGCCGTGGTCATTGAAGTCCTCATTCAGGTCCAGCTGTCGGCGAGTCATGTGGAAGAGCCCGCCGAGATCCAGGTAGGGAACCCCGGCCTCCAGGCAGGCTCGCATGACTTCCAGGTTGAAGTAATAGTTGACGCTGTTGACGCAGGCATCCGCGCCCTTCAGGGCCTTCGCCAGCGCGGCGGGATCCCGCACGTCCACTGCCGTCGCCGAGCTGCTCCCGCCGGCAGCCTTTGCCGAAGCTTCGGCGGCCTGGAGGTCCAGATCGGCCACCACGACCTGCTCTACATCCTGGGCGAGATCTGCGGCAATCGCTCGCCCAATGATCCCCGCGCCGCCAAGCACGACGATACGCATTCTTTCACCTATCCTTGAGGAAAGTTGGAATAGGCGTTGCGAGCGGGCCTGGGCTAGAGCCCAATCCGATCCGCCACCCAGCCAAGCTCCAGCTCCTCCAGCTTGGCCCGGGTCGGGTTGCCGGTCGCCACATCCCAACCCGACATGGCGTAATACCAATCTTTGGCCTGTTCGATCTCCTCGTCCGTGATGACCAGGCCCTCGCTCTTTCCGCCCACCAGCGCCTTCTTGAGTTTCTTCGGAAGCACATCGGCCTCACGCCCGATTCCTTCCCGGGCGTTGTAGGCCCGCATCAGGTTCAACCGGCGTTCTCCGACCTGCATCAGCTCCTCGACGCTGACTTCCCAACCCGTGATCAGCCGCATCACCTCTGCAAGCTGCGTCATACTGTAGAGATGCCAGGCCGGCCCAAAAACAAACTGACACATATCCACGGTGTCCAGGCAGGAGTAGGCGTGTTGGGTCTTCAGGGCGAAGCGCACCTTCTCCTCGTTCATCACCCGCGGATGCTGTGGCTCGTCACGCACGCCGATCTCCGTGAGTCGGTCCTGGTAGGGCTTCCAGGCCGGGTCGTGCTCGGAGGACTGATGATCGGCACCGAAGGGGTTGACCGCGTAGATCAGGCCGAGACTGCGCTTGACTTGGGGCATGTGCGCCGGCATTTCCTGTTTCTTGACCGTGACCACCAGGTCCTCAGCCCCGTTCCCGATCACTCTCGCCGCCCGAGCCGAGCCTTCCGCCAGCAGATCGCCAAAGCCCTCGCGCTTGCCGATCATCTCGGTCATGCGGACCATCGCCTCAGTGTTGCCATAGCGCAGCTCGAGCCCACCGGTGTCCGCGCTCGTGACCAGCCCTTGCTCGTAACAGTTCATCGCCCACGCGATTGTGGCGCCGCACGAGATCGTGTCCATCCCGTACATGTTGCAAAGTTGGTTCACGTGGGCCACGGCCTTCAGATCGTCGATTCCGCAATAACTTCCAAAAGTAGAGAGCGTCTCGTACTCCGGCCCCCCGTAGTGGGGGTCGGCAGTGAACGGCCCGTCCTTGACCTCCACGACTCGCTTGCATCGCACCGTGCAGGCGTAGCAGGTGTCCCGCTCTTTCAGGATCGTGGTGGCCATCGTCTGACCATCCAACGCCTCGGCCTTCTCGAAGTAGCCGCTGTCCCAGTTGTAGGTGACCTGGCCGCCGACCTTGTTTTGTGAGCTCAGTACGTGCGCGGTCCCGAATAGCCCCAGGGCATAAACCCCCGACTCCTCGAAGTGGGCTGCGCCCCACTTGGCCATTTCAATCACCGCGCGCCAATCAGCCAACTCTGGCCGCTCTTTGCCACGCACCGCCACCGCCTTCAGGTTCTTGCTGCCCATCACGGCGCCCATGCCAGTGCGGCCATTGGCGCGGTTGGACATGTTCATGATGGCCGCGAAGCGAACGAGCTTCTCGCCAGCCGGCCCGACCTGGGCAACCTCGATCTTGTCGTCGCCCAACTCTTGGCGGATCTCGGCCTCTGCCTCTCCGGTCACCCGTCCCCACAGGTGCCCGGCCGGCCGTAGCTCGGCCTCGCCGTTGTGCAGCCACAGGTAGACCGGCTCGGCGGCCCGGCCGCGGATGACGACCGCGTCGAAGCCGGCAAACTTCATCTCCGCCGGGAAAAAACCGCCCGACTGCGAATCCCCGACCGCCTCGGTGAGCGGTGACTTGGCCACCGCGGTCATCCGGCTTTGGCCAGGGATCGGCGCGCCGGTGAGCACGCTGAGGGCGAGCACCAGCACGTTGCCCGGACCCAGCGGGTCCAGCCCAGTTTCGGTCAGCTTAAGCAAGTAATACAGTCCCAGGGCGCTGCCGCCCATGTAGGCACGGTAGAAATCCTCGCCAGGATGCTCGACCTCGAGCGAACCGGTGGTCAGATCGACGTGCAGGATCTTGTCGTGGTATCCGAGCGGCATTTGGCTAGCGCCTGTCCTCCGAGGATCTGCGGTTCACCTCATGCGGCCGCGAATTCCTCGATGGTCTCTTCAATGGTGATCCCCCGATGCGCCAAGGCCTCGATGAACGGCCCTACCGGAAACGCCTGCTCCGGGGGCACCACTCCGCGGCCATTCACTTCCCCGTTCGCGATCATCTGCGCCCCAATGGAAAGCGGGAGACCCACGTTCTTGTAGTAAGCAGATTTTCCTCCCCACTGATCCTGCGGGGGGTGGTGATTGCGGTACCGATAGAGAAACTTTCGGCCTTCTCGCTCTCCGGCCACCTCGACGACCAGGCCGTAGGCCCAGACGCGGCTCTGCTTGGAGGCCGGGTTCTGTAAGAGCAAAGCCCGGATGGCCTCGCTCGCAGAGACATCGCGCCCATCGAGCTGGATGGTGTCGAGGCTGAGCATCCCGCTGTGGTACAGGGCGCCCATCAGCTCCATCACCGGAGGCGTGAAACAACCCCGCACCGAGGCGTGACGCAACGTGGGATAGGACCGCGGCAGGGTAAAGGCCTCGTCGTGCGGAACAAAATAGGTGCGCTGCTCACCAATGATGTCATGGAAGAGAACATGTTTTTCTCCGCTGAGCGGCGGCGCGGGCCTCCAGTCGCCATCTTGGAAATACACCGCCTTCCGGGCTTCCTCCTCCGGATCAAATTCCCAAATTGTGGTGGTCAACAGTCCAGGAGCCGGCGCCAGCGATCGGAATGCAGCAAAGCATATTTCCACCGACTCAAGCCGGTCGAGCTGCTCGGCCGCCCGGGCCACCATGATGTTGGTGATCCCGGGGGTGGCCCCGACGCCCGGCACGAAGATCATATTCTTTTCGGCAGCAGTCTCATGGAGACCAAATTGCTCATCCAGGCTGGAGAGATCCAGCCCGTCTACGCCGACTTCCACGCAGGCACGGTTGACGGCAAGGTCGTATTTGAACGGGAGGCCGTTGACGACGATGTCGTATTCACGAAACAGCTTGAGCATTCCGCCGTAGTCGCTCGCGTCGAAGCGTTGCGGCTTGAGCCGCGGGTCTCCAATCTCTTCCAGCAACCGATCGACCGCCGACAGGTTGCCGTCGGCGACCACGATCTCTTCGAAAGCGCTGGTCCGGGCCAGGTCGCGGGTGGTCTCCTTGCAAACTGCACCCGCCCCGCCTAAGACTAATGCACGCAACCCGTCCTCCAGGAGCTGTTTGCTTGAGCTTGCATTCAAGCCTCCTCGCGGATGACCACCATCTGAATGTTGGTCATCTCTTCGATGGCGTATTTCACTCCCTCCCGACCCAGCCCGCTCTGGCGGTTGCCCCCGTACGGCATATGATCGGCCCGGAAGGCCGGGGACTCATTAATGATGACTCCTCCGAAGTCGAGGGCGCGAACTGCCTTCAGCACGTTCCCAACATCGCGGGTGAACACCGAAACCTGCAGCCCGTATTCACCTTCATTGGCCTGCTTCAGTGCCGTCTCAAAGTCATCGACATGAATGACGGATGCCACCGGGGCAAAGGCCTCCTGCGCCACCACCTTCATCGTGGGTTCAACCGCGGTGAGCACGGTCGGGTAATAAACTGGGCCTTCCCGCCGGCCGCCGGTCAGCACTCGGGCGCCACCGCTCAGGGCCTCCTGGACCCAGCCTTCAATGCGGATCGCCTCCGCCTCGGCGATCATCGGCCCGACGTCGACCCGCTCGTCGAGCGGATCGCCCACCACCATGGCCTCGCTTTCGTTTACGAATTTCTCCAGGAAAGGTTCGTAAGCGGCCCCCTGGCAGTAAATACGCTGGACTGAGATGCACACCTGGCCGGAGTTGTAGTAGGCACCGACGGCCAGCCGCTTTGCGGCGTAATTCAGGTCGGCGTCCGGTGCCACGATCACCGGCGACGTGTTTCCAAGCTCGAGGGTGATCTTCTTGATCCCGGCGATCTCGGTGATTCGCCGGCCTATGGCCGGGCTCCCAGTGAAGGTGACCTTGGCGACACGCGGGTCACGTACCAGCCATTCGCCCACGCTGCTCCCTGGCCCGACGATCAAGTTCACCGAGCCCGGCGGCGCACCGGCCTCCGCCAATACCTCGCAGAGCAGGACGGCGGTCAGCGGTGTCTGGCTCGCCGGCTTAAGCACGAGCGTGTTCCCCGCCGCCAGCGCCGGTGCCACCTTGTGCGCCACCAGATTCAAGGGAAAGTTGAACGGGCTGATCGCCACCACAACCCCAACCGGCCGGCGGACATAGAACCCAAAGTAGCCCTCGCCGGACGGCACCGCGTCGAGCGGGATTGTCTCGCCATGAATCCGCTTGGCTTCTTCTGACGCGATGGTGAAGGTGGAGATGCTCCGCTCGACCTCTGCCCGGGAATACTTGAGCGCTTTGCCAGCTTCGGCCGCGATGGTAGTGGCGAATTCGTCGAAGCGCTTTCGGATCAGTTCCGCGGTTCGGCTGAGGATGTGCGCCCGCTCGTGGGCCGGCATCCTCGCCATGATCGGCGCAGCCGCCTGCGCCGCGGCGATCGCCGCGTCCACGTCTTCCTGGCGGGCGGTAGGCAGAACGCCGATGACCTCGCCACTGTACTTGTTGGTCACTTCCAGCAGCGGTCCACCGTCTACCCACTGCCCGTCGATGAAAAGCCGGTTCTCCTTGACCTTTAACATCCCACTCCCTCAATATTGGCTATGCGCAATGCA
>CAYHJH010000115.1:4230-5635 GCA_964356605.1 uncultured Anaerolineaceae bacterium | reverse complement strand
TCCCCTTGCTATAATGCCTCCGTCGGGATAGCATGCAGCGCCATGTCCAGGCGCGCAGCCGGCGAATCCCGTCGCTCCCCCGACAAGCCGTCCAACCAAGTACCACGGCACTTAGCCGTCACGTTGGGGGTCGCGGCGGTTGTTGCTACCGTGCTGACGGCCTGGCGACCGGCGAGCCTCGATCCAGGCGAGCTCGTCGGAGACTTGATGGCTGCTCTGGAAGGTGGGCAGGCCTCGGGGCAGGCCGAGGGCCCACCAGCCACCCCTGAGACGACCGGCGTCTTGCCGATCGGTGTGGTGGCCGGTCACTCCGGAACGCATCCCGACAGTGGATTGGAGGATCCGGGCGCCACATGCCCCGATGGTTTGCGCGAGCTGGACGTCAACACCAGTGTCGCCAACCTCGTGGTGCAGGGGCTGGAGGGCGCTGGATTAGAGGTGGTGCTGTTGGAGGAGTGGGACCCTCGCCTCAACGGTTTCCGGGGCGCCGCGCTGATCTCGATCCATGCCGATTCCTGTTCGGCGATCAACGCGGAGGCGACCGGATACAAGGTCGCCGCGGCCGTTGACACGGCTGTCCCAGACCGATCGCAGCGCCTGGTGGCGTGCATGGCAGACCGCTACGGCAGGGCGACCAACCTTCGCTTCCACCCTCAGAGCGTAACGCTGGACATGACCGAGTACCACACCTTCTACGAGATTCACAGCCAGACCCCAGCGGCCATCATCGAAGTCGGGTTCCTCTTCCTGGATCAGGAGTACCTCACAGAGGAACCGGACGAGGCGGCTCGGGGCATCGTGGATGGCTTGCTCTGTTATGTGAACAATGAGCCAGCCACGCTTCCGCTCGAGAGCCTGCCCTGAGCAAAGCCGAAGGGCCTGCCCTGAGTCGACCCCCGATCACTGATCCGCAGGCCGCCGCGGCGCTACGGGCGGCCCATCAAGCGCTCGCCCGTGGAGACAAGGTAGAAGCCCGTCGTCAAGCGCGGCTGGCAGCCAAACTCGCTCCGGACGCGGAAGAACCCTGGTTGTATCTCGCCGCGGCTTCGGAGGCGAAGGCCGGCCTTGCGTACCTGGCCCGGGCCTTAGAAATCAATCCGCGCAGCAAGCAGGCGCGCAAGGCGATCCGCTGGATGGTGCGGCGGCTGCCGCCGCGGACTCGCAAAACCGCACTTCAGGAATACCAAGGCCTGGCGATCCAGCCGCTCCCGCTCGAGGCGTTCAGCCCGCGGCGGATCCTCTCATGGCGGATCACCGTACCCGCCCTGGCGCTCGCGGCGGGGGTTGGATTGTGGATGGGCCAATCGCCGGCGGATGCCCGCGAACCACACTCGGCCTCCGCGCCGGTGGAGAAGGCGACACTGACTCCCACTCCTACCAACACTCCGACCGCGACGCCGACGCC
>CAYHJH010000115.1:2134-4130 GCA_964356605.1 uncultured Anaerolineaceae bacterium | reverse complement strand
CCGACGCGGCGGCCGGCCGTCTCGCGGAACTACAGCAGCGATCCCGGAGAGCTGGCGGACGAAGGCCGCTGGATCGACGTTGATCTGAGCGCGCAAACGGTGACTGCTTTCGACGGGGAAACTGCCGTACGCAGCTTCATCGTCTCGACCGGCACGGCGCAGCACCCGACCGTCACTGGACAGTATCGCGTGTACATCAAGCTGGCTTCCACCACGATGTCCGGCCCCGGCTATTACCTGCCCGGCGTCCCCTGGGTGATGTACTTCTACCTGGGTTACGGCCTGCACGGGACCTACTGGCACAGCAACTTTGGCACCCCCATGAGCCGTGGCTGTGTCAACCTGACCATCCCAGATGCGGAATGGCTATATAATTTCGCCTCCGTCGGGACGCTGGTCAACGTGCATCCGTAGCGGCCCGAATCTTGCAAAAGATCTGCGGATGGGGTCATCGCGTGGCTGACGGAATCGAACTGTCGGATTCGCTCTCTCGGCGAGAGTTTCTGCGACTCTCCGGCATGAGCTTGATGGCCTTGGGGGTTCCCATACGATGGGCACGCTCCGCGATCGAGGCGGAGGCCGGTCTGCTCGGACGGGTGCTCGATCCGACCCTGGACATCTTCAGCAGGCCATCGTTTGCCAGCGAGAAGCTCAAGACTCTGTGGCGTGACGACGTATTCCAGATCCTGGCAGCCTGGATCGGGGACCCAATGCCCGAGCATAACCGAATCTGGTACGAGGTCGAGGGACTCGGACTGGCCCATTCCGCCTCGGTCCAGCCGGTGCGCGACCTGCCGAATGTGCCGCTTGAGAAAATTCCCGCCGGGGGACTGTTGACCGAAATAAGTGTCCCCTACGTTGACGCCCACTGGAGGCCTCGAGAGGACAGCGAGCTGGCCTATCGGTTCTACTACGGGATGACGTTCTGGATCACGGGCGTCAGCCAGGACGTCAGGCTGCAGAAGTGGTACCGAATATTCGACGACAAGTACACGTATGTGTATTATGCGCCGGCCACCGCATTCCGGCCGATCCAGATCTCGGAACTAATCCCGATCTCGCCCCAGGTGCCGCAGGAAGAGAAACTCGTTGAAGTCGACCTGGCTCGTCAGTGGGTGAACTGCTACGAGGCTGGCCAGTTGGTATTCACCACCAAAGTCTCGACTGGCCGCAAATTCGGGCAGGATCTTTACATGACCCCGGCCGGCGCCTTCGAAACTTTCCGGAAGCGGCCCTCCCGACACATGGCAGCTGGCAACCTGGCCACTGGCTATGACCTTCCGGGAGTGCCCTGGGTGGCTTACATTACCGAAGAGGGCGTTTCCTTTCACGGCACCTACTGGCACAACGACTTTGGCGTCCCCCGCAGCCACGGCTGCATCAATATGACCCTCGATGCTGCCAAATGGCTGTTCCGGTGGACGAATCCGGTAGTTCCCAAGCACGAACAGGAAGTCTGGAAGGGCCACGGAACGGCGGTTCGCGTCGTCTGAGGGTTGACCGCTTGGCAAAGCAGGCAGTTTTCGCTGGTCTCGTCACGGACCAAGACGGCGAGCCAGTTGAGGTCACGTCCGTAGGAGGCGAAGCCTTCTACGTCGTCGATGATGACGGCTTCCAGCGGCATATCGAGAGCGAGAGAGTCGACCGCCAGGTCTTGGAAAAATTCGCAGAGTTCATCCGCGGCAACGAAGATCTGATCAGCGAGGGGACGATGAAGGCCATCGGCCAGGAGGATATCTTCACCAAGGCCATCATCGAGAGTTCGCTCAAGAATCTGGATCGGCAATTCGAGCGGCTCATCGAGAGCGGTCTGCCGGAGGAGGTGCGGGCGTGGATCGGGATGCTTGGCTTCCAGGTCCGCATCAATGTGCACGGCGAGGTGACCGAACTCAAGCAGCCGGGGGTTGCAGAAAACGGCGACGATTGAGCGCGGCGCGCGGGGAACGCCTTGGATTGCGGGGGCTGCATCCATGGAGAGCACCCGCCTGCCCTGAGC
>CAYHJH010000115.1:0-2034 GCA_964356605.1 uncultured Anaerolineaceae bacterium | reverse complement strand
GTGAACAATCCGCATGCCACTTTCTGAATTCATCCTCGATGTAAGTGAGGTGACCTTCGAGACTCAGGTCATCCTCAAATCCCATGAAGTGCCAGTGGTGGTGGACTTCTGGGCGCCCTGGTGCGGTCCGTGTCGGATGCTCAGCCCGATCCTGGAGCGGCAAGCCATTGAAGCCGGAGGTTCTTTTGTGCTGGCCAAAGTGAATGTCGACGAGAACCCGAATCTGTCAATTCGCTTTGGCGTACAGGGAATTCCTGCGGTGAAGGCTTTCCGCAACGGGGAGCTGGCGGCACAGTTCGTGGGCGCGCAGCCCGAACGGATCGTCCGCAGTTTCCTCAACCAGCTCATTCCCAGCGAGGCAGAGCAAGCTGTGGAGGAGGCGCGCAGCCTGCTTGCAACGCGCCACTACGCGGAAGCTGAGGCCGCGTTCCGAGAGGTATTTGAGCAGGACGAGGTCAACTCGGAAGCCGCACTGGGCCTGGTCGAGAGCTTGCTCATTCAAGGGCGGGGGGCGGAAGCGCGTGGGATCCTTGAGAACTTTCCGCCGGGGAATGCGTGGGCGAGGGCAGAGAGTTATCAGCCGCTAGCCGCTTTGCTGGCTGAGGCCGAGGGCGCTTCCGCCGATCTCGACCTACCGCCTCTGGAAGCCAGCCTGTTCCAGTCTGCTCGCCTGATCGGTTGGGGGAATCTGCCAGCTGCCATGGACGGTCTACTGGATATCCTCCGGCAAGACAAGTCCTACCGCAACGGCCTGCCCAAGAGAGCGCTCCTGGGCCTCTTCGCCTTGCTGGGAGACCAGGATCCGCTCACTCGTAAATACCGCGACGAACTGGCCTCCGTTCTGTTCTGATCACTCCGTCGCAGTCGTTCGCCGGAGCCGACCCGAACATCCTCTCGCCAATCGCTCGACTGATTCCGCATCAAGCCGGATAACAACAGCAACTGATCCCCAAGACTTGCCCCTCGGGAATCAAGACGGGGCCTCAAGCGGATTCTGCTTGACAGCCCCGGTTTTCTTGCCGCGGACTTTGTCGGCGCTGCTACTTCAAGATGAGGGTGCCCCAGGTGGTGGGGTTGGTGAGGGTTCGGGTACTCACGCTGGACACCATTGACTGCTGCACCGGCGCGCCGCGCAAGTCGTTATCCGATACCGAGAGAGCGAACCCAAAACGGTCGCCAGCAGCTGGTGTCAGCCCGAATACCGTCCAAGGGATCATCGCCTCCAGGTTGTAGCCTTGGGAAGTCGTCACCGCTTTCAGGCTGACCGTGGAGAGGGAGCCAGCCAGCCCGATTGGATACCAGCGCCAGGCCTCGCTTCCAAGCGACCCGAAGTTTCCAGGCGAGAGCCCTATCTGGAAGTCGTCGGTGGTCAGCGAATTGGAAAAGAAGTCGCCTTCCAGGTCGGTGTCGAGCTGGAGCTCAACGATATCTCCTTTGAATACGTTCCTTCCGGAAGAGACCTGAACGAAGGCATCATCAATCACCTGAACCGCGAGGTACAGGCCCTGTTCGGTCCAGCCGATGTGGTACTTGGCCGAGACGTCGTTGGCGCCACTCCAATTGCTGACACCAAACACAATCTCATCCAGCTCACGGGCAGGCGAGCTCCAATCGGAGAGGTTGCCATCTACTGAAGGCGGTGTCGTGAGCAGCGTAGCTTCGACTGGCGAGCCATTCGGACGGGTGTCCAGGGTGGCCGGGGCCGAGGTCCCAGTCGCTTCAGCGGTCCCACCCGTGGGAATCACCGTAGGAGTCGCGGTGTTCGCTGCAGGCAGCGTCCGGGTGGGCGGTAGCGGTGTTGCGGTCGGTTCGAAGGCCGCGGTCAGTGAGACGTCCGGGGTCGGGAAGACAAAAGGTGTTGGAGAATTCGCACCGGGCAGCGTGCAGGAGAGAAGTGTGCCGGCCAGGATCAGCAGTGGCAGCAGTATTCGAGGCATGCGGCCGGCGATTGTACACCGATCGCTATTCTGGGGAAATCAAGGGGCAACCCATAGCATGAGCCGGGCTTAACGACGGACTCCAGGCCGGTGACTG
>CAYHJH010000114.1:0-5652 GCA_964356605.1 uncultured Anaerolineaceae bacterium | reverse complement strand
TCGTCATCGCCGACGACCACAAAGACCCCGACTCCGTCGAACACGCCGACACCGTGCAAGGTCACCCCTGTGGTCTACGTCGAACTCCCGGCCGACGGCGCCGTGTATGGCCCGGGCACCCAGATCGAGGGCCATGCCCATGCCTGGGACCCGGACAATGTGAACCCGAGCAACTGTGCCCCAACGCCTGAGGTTGATGGGTCTGGGATCGAGGAAGTCGAATTCCAAGTGAAGTGGATTGTCACCCCTGTGCCAATCACGGTGTATACCCGCACGGAGTTCGTGTCTCAGTACTGCGCATTCGGCGGCAGTGGTTCGTGCAACACAGTCTCGGTAAACGGAGGCGTTTGGCCCAACTCAACACCGATCGCCCCAGGCCAGTATGAGCTGTGGGCGCGGGCCAAGGATGATGAGGGCCAGTACAGCGCGTGGGGCTTCACCAGCTTCACGATTATTCTGCCGCCGACTGCCACCCCGACCTCGACACCATCGCCAAGTCCGACGTTGACTCCTTCCCCGTCGCCGACTCTACCGGTGCCGACACCGACCCCCGACTGCGCGACAATAACGCTCACTGGCTTTTCCTGGACCGGGAACGATGTCTACTGGACTGTGACGAGTGGCTGGCCAACCACCATAACGATCACAGAGATCTATATCGCCTGGCCTTACTCAGTCAATCTGGACAAAGTCGAGCTCGATCCGCCCAACAAGATCTGGGATCAGGATGCAAATCCCCCCGATGAGACTATCAATTCGAATTGGGAGGGTGATCGAACCATCGGCGCGGGCAGCGCCCGGCAGCTCCGGTTCAAGTTCCAGAACTCAATACAGCCAGGCAATTACACTCTCACCGTGACATTCCTCGCGATCGGCTGCCCACGCACCATCACAAGCACTGTGCCGTAGCTTGGGGACCTACATTGCACTACTAACCAGACGCTTTGATAGGCAGTAGAACTAAGAACGAGAAGAAGCGCGCAAGCCGTATGGCGGACCAGACGAAACAGCGGGCGATCCCGGGGTATTCCGGGGGATCGCTCGCCTGATTCTCGCAGCGTTCAAGCTACTGTGGATTCATGCTCGTGTACAGGCCGACGCGGTTCCCGGTCGGGTCCATGAAGGTGCCGAACCAGCCGACGCCGGGAATCTCCGTCTTTGGCATGACCGTCTTGGCTCCGAGTGATTCGGCCTTGGCCAGGGCGGCCTCGATGTCGTCGGTGCCGACGTACGGTAGCACGCTCCCGGCGGGGTTGTTGTCATCCACTGGATTGAACCCACCACCGATCCCGCCCTCTTCTGCCATGAACTGCACGTACTGGAGTTCGTCATCGGTTTCGATCTTCCAGCCGAAGAGCTTCTTGTAGAACTCTCCGGCCGCCTTGGGTTCTTTAGCCGAGAGCTCCAGGTGAACTACCGGATGCTTTGCCATGTTCCTCCTGCTTCAGGTGGGCTAACAGATTGTATCCAAGACTAGCGCAAATGTTCTAAATCGTCAGGGTATGTTGCCGCCGAGATTGTCAGGCAACTTGGCGGTGACTACAATTGCGAACGCCGAGATCGGACGAGGAGCGCAATTCGACCCGGGATCCTTCCCTTCGCGTTAGCCCAAGAGCAAGCGTCCTAGATGGGTGCGTGCAGCGGAGGCCATCGGCCCCTCGTCCGCTTAACCGGTCTGGAGACACCGTTTGAAAACCGATCCAGTCATCCGACTCGTCGTACTCGATATCGACGGGGTCGTGTCGCAAGGCGAAGCCCAACCGCTCGACCTCGGCCTGTTAGCCCTGCTGGCCGAGCGGGTGGATCTGGTCTATTCGACCGCGTGTCTCAACGTCCTGCCGCGAGGGATCGACAAGGGTAAGGGCCTGGAATTCCTTTCCAGGACGACCCAGATCCCATTCGAAACCATTCTGGCAGTCGGAGATTCGGACGTCGACCTCCCTTTCTTGCGGCTGGCCGCGGTAAGCGCAGCGCCAAGAAATGCCAACCACGGCGTTCGGCACTGGGTCGATACCGTCTCTCCGCATGCCGACGCCCAGGGCGTCCGGTACATCCTGGGCCACTTTGGGCTGCGGCCATGACCAATGGGTGGAAGTTAGCAATCCAGGAAGACATGCTGCCCGGTCCAACCCTCGAGGATCGCTTCGCTCAAGCGGCGGACCTGAGTCTGGGAGGAATTGAATTCTGGAGCGCCACCCTGGCGGATCAGGCCAGGGAGATCGAGCGGCTCAGCGGGCGCAAGGGCGTGGTCGCAGCCTCCATCAACAACGGCCGCCGGTCCCGGTTTTTGGACCCGGATCCGGGCGAACGCGCCAGGGCTCTGGCGGAGCTCACCGAAGCGATTCAGCTCGCGGGCCGGATCGGGGCCTCGGGGGTCGTCTTTGTGCCCCACTTCTTCGGTCCGCTGCTCCCCGACCTGTCCCCTTTCATGAATCCGGTTGAGCTGGAGCGAGCGCTGTTGAGCTCCCAGCTCAAAGCCCTTGCCGAGCAGGTCGAACAAGCCGGAGTTCAGCTCTGGGTCGAGCCAGTAAACCGCCATGAGACCCACCTGCTGCTTCGACTGGAGGACGCCGCCTCCATCGTTGCGCCATTGAGCTTGGCCAGGCTGGGAATCGTTGCCGATCTCTTCCATATGGCGCTGGAGGAGGACGATATTCCCTCAGCTATCCTGCGGAATGGCTCACACATCGGTCACGTGCATCTGGCGGACAGCAACCGCCGGTTGCCCGGCCACGGGGCGACCGATTTCCCCGCAGCCTTAGCCGCCTTGAGCCAGATTGGGTATGACGGCTGGCTGGCCTTCGAGTGCGGAGAGCCGGGCCAGAATCAGGCCGCGGCGAAGGCCTACTTCGCTGAGTTGCCAGGTGCGCTCACGGCTCTGTTTGGCTAGGCGGACCGAGCGGACATCCTACGAGGATCATTTCGGTTACTCAGACCTCCACCAGCGAGTAGCTGGTGCTGCGCCCGCCGGCGGCGTTCTTGACAAGAATACCCCTCTTCAGAAGATCACCGATATCTCGAAGCGCGGTGTCCAGGGAGCATTTGGCTAGTTTGGCCCATTTCGACGACGTGAGGTTACCCTCAAAGCCATTCAGCAAGCGATTGATCAAGGCACGCTGGCGCTCATTGAGCTCTTCTCCGGCGTACTTGTCCCAGAAGCGCGCCTTCTGAAGAACGGAAGCGAGGATCGTCTCCGCGCCGTCGATAGCGCGGTCCAGACACCCGAGGAACCACTCGAGCCAGGCCGTTATGTCGAGGTCGCCCTTCTGCGTTGCTTCCAGCGCGTCGTAATAGGCGTTCCGTTCGAGGCGGATCTGCGCTGACATGCTGTAAAAGCGCTGAGCAATTTGCTCAGAGCGCGCAAGCGCGAGTTCTGCGACGGCTCGTGCGATCCGCCCGTTGCCGTCCTCGAAGGGATGGATCGTCACGAACCAGAGATGCGCGACCCCTGCCTTGATGACAGGATCGACGGCAGTAGCGGGATTTTCCAACCAGTTAAGGAAGGTCCACATCTCTCCGTCGACGCGATGGGCGCTTGGTGCCTCGAAGTGCACGCGTTCGCTCCCGATCGCTCCCGAGACGACTTGCATCGGACCGGACGCATCGGAGCGCCACGTGCCGACGGTGATTCTGTTCATACCTCTGCTGCCGGTCGGAAACAAGGCGGCATGCCACATGAACAACCGCTCCGCCGTGAGCGGCTCGTCGAACTTTTGGGTCGCGTCGATCATCATATCGACGACGCCTTCGACATCCCGGTCCGCCCGGACTAGGCCGGCGATGTTCAAGCCGAGACGGCGCGCGATAGAGGAACGCACCTCCTCTTTGTCGAGGATTTCGCCTTCAATCTCGCTGGATTTCAGTACTTCTTCCGTCAGAGTCTGAAGAACGGCCTCGGCGCGCAGCTGAAACCCGAGCCCTTCCATGCGCCCTATCAGCCGCCCCTGACGATGACGGACAGCAGCGAGGCGATCAGCCAAGCGCTCGTGACTCCATTGAAAGGCGGGCCATCCCTCTCGTTCATAGATGTAGGTTGTAATCGCCGCATCCATTGCGGTGATTATACGGCTATTCCCCGCAAGTGGCAAGGCCTTTCGCCGCGGTTGGTGCGGTGATTGAGGGGCCTATTCACCGCACGCATTCGCCTCTTCGCCAGGATGAGCAAACGCCGGAGCGACGGACGAAACCGCCGCAGCGGGGGGACCAGCGCGAAGACGTCCACTGCGGCGAGCGGCCAGAAGGGCAGGCGATGGGTACGACGCGTGTCCTCGCCACCAGGAGAATTACCGACGGCACGACGAGTAGAGTGAAGAGCATGCCGATGAACATGCGGCTGACCAGCATGACACTGATGATGTTGCGCACGCCCGCTCCTGGCCGTGTCGCAAGGACGATCAGGAAGTGGCCGACCTCACGGACGCATGACGTTCCGGGAAATGCGATCCGACGCACCCATCCGAGGTGAGGTCCGGGTGACCGCACTCTAGCGGTCGAACTCTGGGGCGAGGCCTGACTCGCGCTCTAGCGTGTCGATCACCGAGAGTACCTCAAGCGGTTCCCGCACACGAAATCGCGGCTCCTCGATCGGGTCGGACGGCACTTTGGAATAGCGAGGCGACCAATCGATCCAAACGCTGATCATTCCGAGCTGGTTCGCTCCCCCGACGTCCCGATCCAGCCGGTTCCCAACCATGACCGTCCGAGGATAGTCCTCCCGACGAATTCCAAGATGCTCGAGCGCGTGCACGAACATGCGCTCGCCCGGCTTCTCGACTCCCAGCTCCTCCGAGATCGCAATTGCGTCAAACAATCCCTATAAGCCGTGCTGGCTCAGCACGTTGCGGTAGGTACCGGGCCTGCCATCGGCGACCAGAGCCAGCTTGTATACGCGCCGATCGAGTTCATGCAGCACCTCGCCTGCACCAGGAATGAGTTCGCCGCTGATCGACGTATTGGTCTCGTCCTTGACTTCGCTGGCTTCATCCACCAACGTGTCACCGAAATCAAAACAGACGGCAAGGATTCGATGGCCCGTCATGCGCAATCAGGAGCAGCGAATGCTGCCCCAGGAACGCACTTGGCAAAGGGACTCCAATAATGAGATCCTAGTTCAGCAGAGCGGAGACCCCCCTCAGCAGCTATATCCTGACTTCTGCCCCCTCTTCCTCGAAGCCGATGGATTGCTTAGGGTGGTCGCACAACCATGGATGAAAGGGTTGGGTAATTCACTTGACCTTGTTCAAGGTGGAGTGCGAAGAACCATACCCTGCAGGAACGAGAGGCTCTTCTGGATCCCCTCCGTTGGGCTGATGAGGGTGTCCTCGTGCTCGATACTGAGGACGCCATCATAATTCATCACCCTCAAGGTGCTGAGGAAGTTTCGCCAAAAGATTTCATCATGGCCGAAGCCCAAGGTGACGTATTCCCAGGATCTGACCCCCGCCCGCGTCATCGGACGAGTATCCAGCGACCCATTCAGCGCCATCTCCTGAAGGTTGATGCGGGTGTCTTTTGCGTGCGTGTGGAAGACAGCCCCCTCCCCGAGCGCTCTAACCACCACGCACGGGTCCATGCCTTGGAAGAAGAGGTGGCTGGGATCGAGGTTGGCTCCGATCGTCTCTGGCCCGCCAATCTGGCGCAGCCTCTGTAGCG
>CAYHJH010000113.1:3620-5697 GCA_964356605.1 uncultured Anaerolineaceae bacterium | reverse complement strand
GTGGGGGTGCGAGTAGACGTCGGAGGGATCGTGGCCGTGCGGGTCGGCGTGAAAGAGGGCAGAAGAGTTGGGGTGCGGGTAGCGGTGGGTGAAGGCGTACGGGTGGCGGTCGGCGACGGTGTTCGGGTCGATGTGCCCGTGGGGGTGACAGTGAAGGTGCTCGTGAGAGTGGGGGAGGGCGTGCTGGTCAGCGTGGGGGTCAGGCTTGGGCTGGGTGTACTGGACGGCGAGGCGGTGAGGGTGGGCGTCTCGGTGGGCATTGCGCTGGGGCTCGCCGCGGGCGATTCCGGCACTCCTGCTCCAAGAATCGGAGCCAAGGTGGTTGGAGGCACGAAAGTTGCCAGCGGGCTCGGGCTGGGGACTGGGACCGGGCCGGGAGGCGCTGGGAGCAGCTCCGCGGCGATCTGCCCCAGGATTTGGGGGTTGATTGGCGCCAGCCGCAAAGTTCGGGTCGTGGCATAGGCCAGACCCACGAAGGTCAGGGCGGAGATGGCGGGGATTAGCGTCAGCCCGATAAGGAAAGTAGTTCGAAACGGGTGGCGTTTACGGAGTCGACGCGCTCGGCCGGGGCGGATGATCTCGTCCAATCGGATGGGCGCCGCTTCCCAAGATGCTGCAATCGGGGGATCAGACGCCCAAACTGATTATCGGTTTTGAACGAGAGGCCGAACCATAGCCGGCTAGTACCAACGCGGCCTTTAGCTACTGCCTACTCCCTGCGACTCCTTCAGGCGATGGATCAGCACCCGCATAACGGCCAGACTGGTTTCTGACCGCGCAGGAGATCCCGAGTGAAGGAGGGGCGCTCCCAACGGGAGCGAGTGGGCGCTTCCCTTACGCCGGCGACCAGCGGCCGAATCAGCAAGATCATGATGAAAAAGGCCAGCGCCCAGGCGAACAAGGTCAGCCCAAGGACCAATGGAAGCAGCAAGTACAAGCGTCTTCGGGATGCGCCCGAGCAGCCCTGTGACGATCAGCGAGGTGGCCAGCGTGACCGCGCCAAGAGCCACGTACATGCTGGGAAGGAACCGGACGCCAACCCGGGCGAAGAACAGCGCCTCGATCCCCGGGGAGCTGATGGCACTGCCGGCGGATGGGATCAACATCAGCAGGATCAACAGCAGGGCCTTGCGGCTCTCGCCGGGCCGGATCTGAAGGAGGCTCAGCAGCTCAGTGACTGATGGAGGTTCCCCCACCCATTCGGGAGGGAGGAAGTTCTGCACACCGGATAGAGTGCTGCGGTCGCCCGGCTGTTAGAGTGAGCCGACAGCGAGGCGAACGAAGATTGCCGAAAGAATCGCGACCAAAATATCGGTGACGAGCGCGCGCCGCCAGTAGCTGTCCTTGTAATACGGCAGCAAGACCGTCGCAGCCAGGGCGCCGGTCGAACTGGCCCGGCCAATCAGAAGGAAGAGCAATCCGCTCAGGAACAGAGCCCGCGCCAACATGCGGGGCCAGAGCGAACTCTCAACCTCGGTGCGGTAGCCAGCCTCGGCGTGCGCGAGGGTTTTTTCGGTGACGAACCAGACATGGGTCGCCACCAGATAGGCGCTGCCAACGATCGCCACAATCGGTGCAATCGCCAGCGGAGGCTCAGGCACGCGGGACCCAATCCACGCGGTCGCCAGTAGCAGCGACAGGATGTGGGCGGTCTGATCGATGAAGTAGGGTGTTGTAACCCACTCTCGGCGCCGGCTGCCGAGGCGGTACTTCATGACATCGATCGTGGAATGAATCAGCGTCAAGGCTAACAGCTGTAGCCAGATGGTTCCGCGGAGGTCGCCGACCACCAACAGCAGGGTCAGGAAGTGAACTGCGCCATGCACGGCCAGGCCCCAAAAGAATTGCTTGGAGCGCACCAACCACATCGGTTGGAGCGGGAAATCGGCCAGGAAGTGCGCAAGCAGCAGTTGCCAGAACATCTACGCGACGCGCCTCAAAATCCTCCAGCCAAGCGCTGGTGATCAACCTTGATGCACGAATCCATGACGACCTCCAGGCCGGCGGCCCGGGCCCGCTCGGCTGCTGCTTGGTTGACGATTCCCAACTGCATCCAGACCACCTTGGCGCCGATCTG